>CAYSRM010000039.1:0-14763 GCA_964433435.1 uncultured Victivallales bacterium | reverse complement strand
ACACAGCTTCGTCCGGTTAAACCGATTTTGCCCCGCACTAACAGCGCTCTGAACCTGTTCTGCTCGAAACAGTGTGAGATATGCGGGCTAATATTCATCAAATGTGAAAAACTTAACAAAAAACTAACTTTTTATTGCATATAACCCATAAATAATGTACTTTTAAAGGGTGATGACAGCTATAACCACAGGATGTAGTATATTAATTGTATGAACCATTCATGCCGTACCGTCCATGTCATTGATTATAAGTGCACATCTTACAGTGTATTCGGTCAGATTGACATGTAAATCAAGCGTTCGAGATTGTCCTCATAAATAAATTTGGAAAGCGCCTGACAGGAGTCAGAATGACTGAAGAAACAGCAAAGTTGATAGCCGAAAAGATAGATCGCTTATACGGCCCCAAAGGGCCCGAAGCTCTTAATAAATTGCAGCAATTGATGGATTCGTACCGTTCATTGCGTGATATTAAGCGCCCGGCATGGACAGAAAAAGACGTGGCGCTTATAACTTATGCCGATATGGTTCAATCGGAATCAAGCAGTCCGTTGTGCAGCCTGGACCATTTTCTTAAAGCCTGGCTGTCTGGAGTTGTCAACACGGTACACGTCCTGCCCTTTTCTCCGTATTCTTCGGACGACGGGTTTTCAGTTGTAGACTTTCGCACTGTGAATTCGAAATTCGGAACCTGGAATGATTTAGGAAATCTGGGCAAATCCTTTTACCTTATGTTCGATCTGGTTTTGAATCATGTGTCAGCGCAAAGCGAATGGGCAAAGTTATACAAAGCCGGTCACAACAGATACCGGAACTATTTTATCGAAGTTCAGCCTGAAACCGATCTCAGCGGCGTTACCCGGCCTCGCGCGCTTCCACTGCTTACACCATTGGAAACCTCCAGCGGCATTAAACATGTATGGACAACGTTCAGTGAAGACCAGCTTGATCTGAACTATGCAAATCCGGACGTGCTGCTGGAGATGATCGATATCCTCCTGATGTATATCGGCATGGGCATGCGTATAATCAGGCTCGACGCCATAGCCTACCTTTGGAAGCGAATCGGAACATCATGCATCCACCTGGATGAAACCCACCTGGTAGTTAAAATTATCCGGCATGTTCTTGAACAGTGCGCGCCTGGCGTGATATTGCTGACCGAGACCAATGTCCCGCACGAGGAAAACATAAGCTACCTTGGGAACGGCCATGATGAGGCGCACATGGTTTACCAGTTCACCCTTCCGCCGCTGCTCCTTTATTCCATAATCAAGGAAGATGCAACAGCGTTGACGCGGTGGGCAAGCAATGTCGAGCCTCCGTCTGCAGAGACGACTTTCTTTAATTTCACTGCTTCGCACGACGGAATAGGAGTACGGCCGCTGGAAGGGATAGTCCCCCGCCAGGATATTCTGGATCTGGCATCCAGAATCAGAGAACGTGGCGGATTTGTTTCCATGAGAACCGACTCCGATGGCAATGATTCGCCTTACGAACTGAATATAACCTATTTCAGCGCCATGCAAGCGCCTGATGAGGACGGCCAGGAACAGGCAATCGCAAGGTTCCTGGCTTCGCAATCAGTGATGCTCGCCTTGCAGGGAGTTCCGGCCATCTATTTCCACAGCTTCTTCGCAACTCCCAACGCGCGAAGGCTTGCAGAAACAACCGGAGCTAACCGGGCCATTAACCGGCGCAAATATGAACTTGATGAACTGCACAGGGAACTGAGCGAACCTGAATCGGCGGCATCAAAGGTATACCAGGCGCTGTCACATATGGTTCGCACACGGACTGCCCAACCCTGTTTTCATCCAAATGTAAAACAGACGGTTCTGTCGCTGCATCCCATGATTTTCGCCGTAAGACGCGGAGACATCCTGGCGTTGACAAATTTCAGCGCCAACCCGGTAACCCTTGATCTGTCAAAACTGATACGAAAGGACGCTTTCGATGTTCTTGCAGAGTCAAGCGTAAACAGCAGCCATGTAGCGCTCAACGGTTACCAGCCGCGCTGGATTAAGGGAATGCTGTATGCATCGCCTGAACAGTACGCTTCTGACTAACGCATTTTTCACAGAATTCCTGCTGTGAGCAATGCGGGCTAAGCGCGGCGCAAGCGGTCTACTTATTTGGATCCCAGCGACCAACCATTTTTTCGAATGCATCACCCGGGAAATTCTCTTTGAACAACTTATAATACCACATCTCCTTGGGAGAATTCAGCCGATACCCGGCGCTGGTATTGCGTGACTGTTCGTTAAACTCGCTTTCATCAAGTTTTGTCTTAGCGATTTCATCCATCAGGCTGTCGGTGCCTGTTCCCGCAGCAAACCTCAACTTGACCCTCTTGTAGATAACATCCGGAAGAAGATCCTTGAAAGCTTCTCTCAAAATCCATTTTTCAATCATCCTGCCCTCCGGTCCGGGGTGTATCTTCCATTGGACTGGTATGTTGGCAGAAAAAGCCACAACATCAGGGTCTATGAATGGTGTTCTGTAGTTTATGCTGTTGCCCATCATTGACCTGTCCAACCGTTGCACTGCCGTGTTATATGCAATAGCAACGAGTTTGTGCATCATCAGATGCCTGTCCAGATCGGTAGGCAGGTCTTTGAGCAGATGGTATCCTCCAAATAATTCGTCGCCGCCTTCACCGCTTAGAATGCAGTTTGTGAACCTGGAAGCCAGCCGGGACGCAAAAAGATTGGAAATGGCTCCACTGACGCAGTCCTCATCAAACGATTCAAGCGTCCTTACGGCTTTGGGCACAATCTTTTCAATTTCACCGGCGTCAAAAATGTGCACCTCGTGCTTCATGTCAAGATGTTTGGCCATTATTTCCGCATTCTCAATATCCTCTGCCCCCTCTATGCCGACTGTCACAACCGGCATATCCACACCCAGATATTTTACAGCGGCAGCAATAATTGAACTGTCCAAACCGCCGCTCAGAAGACAAGCGCCTACAGCCCCGTCATCGAGCCGGCGTTTAACCGATGCAAGCATGCATTTGCGCAACAATACGGCAGCATCACCGGCGCTGTCGGGAATTGATATGTCCGCTGGCCTTGGCGCATAGCCACCGGCCCCGTGCAAGCATGAATAGGTGGTGGCCGGATACATTTCCCACACATCATCAACCAGCCCTGAAAGCGCTTTGAGCTCGGAAGCGAAGCAGATAGTCCCATCGCCCATATGCCCTACATAAAGAGGTCTTACCCCCACGGAATCCCGGGCAAAAATAATGTCGTTTCCATCGTAAACCGCGCAGGCAAAGACGCCTTCAAGATAACCGGGAAAGGCCCTGCCGTGCTTTAGAAAAAGATCAAGCGCCACATCCGCATCGGACTGATCCGCGCGCCTGTCGTTGTAGATCTCGCCGTCGATAACAACCGTTACTGAGTCGCGACAGGCAAACCCGTCGCCGCGAGCAGGCGACAATCCTCCCGCGCATACTCCCATGGCACATCCTTCATAGTTCTGGAGATTAGACGTGTCTGGACCGCGGTGCCGGATAACATCCAACATGCCGGCTACTTTGCCCTTGTCGCTGCCTTCTCCAAACATTCCTGCTATGCCAGCCATTACACTCTCCCTATTTTTTGTTTATTTCAAAAATACCCACAAGCCCATGCGAACAGCCCTGGCCCTCTTGCAGCTTCATTTCAAGGTGCCTGAGGGCATATCCCAGTTGCGGTTCAATAATATTCTCCCTGGGCAACCCGGTTGGAAGCCAGCCTACCCCTTCAATAACCCTGCGCATCCTGCTCATCGCATCCTTCAAAGGCTGCGGATATGAGGCAGGAATCTCAGGTGTCGTGGAGACGAAGCCCTCCGCAGCCTCATCATAAGCTACCAGAAGTCTGCCGACATAATTAACCAGAGTGTTCCAGCACATCTGTACATGCTCAAAATAGCTATTCACAAAATCAAACCCTTTTGCAGGGGCGTAATCCAATATCAGTGAATGCAAGTCGGTCCTCATGCTGGGTTCGTGGAGAGAATTGACCGCGCTCCGTATCGGCTGAGCATGCATATTATAATCGCCCGTGTCTATGTGTCGTCCAACAAATACCGAACGGTCAAAGAACTGTATTGGATTAATCTGCGCCTTGGATCGTTCTTCCGCTTTTTTAACCGCGTTACCTATCTCCGTTCGGCTCATAAGCCTGAGGTTGAGATGCTGCAGTTCATCCCGCCTCTGTTCACGCTCTTCCTTGTCGTATATATACGAGACCACGTAATCCATAACCCTGTTCTTCTTAAGATCGTTGCTCCACAGGCTCTGCCATTCGTAAGAGTATCGGCCAAGCCAGTCGCACACTACAATGCTATAGTCTTTCGTGGCCTTCGCAATATCCCCAAGAAAACGAACAAGTGTGCGGTCGTCGGTATGGTGAGAACAGGTCCCGAAGGACGTGAAATACATGTCATACGGCTGCTCGCCGTCTTCCAGTGGCAGTCCTTTTGTGAAGTCGCCCTGACGAAACTGCATCTTGGCGTTGCCCCCGTAAATCTCCCGGGCCTGTTTGAGAAGATCCTCGTTAAGTTCCACCCCTGTGTACAACCCCAACACGTCCGGAGTCAGCAGTCCCACTTCGACTTCTTCTAAATCTGGGTCACGGTAACGGACCGAAGAAAGCAGCTCATGCCCGTCGGCGCTGCCGCAACCCAGGTCCATGATTCGAACCCGCCGCATCTTGTCATGGCAGTGATGAACCAGTTTAAGGAGATGAGGATACAGAAAATGCGCTGTAATTTCATCCTCCCAATGTCTCCGAACATTGTCGTACTTGCCCGTAAGGCCTGATTTCTTGGCGTATAAGCCGCTCTTAACTGCTTCACTGTATGCCGGCATCTGGTCGTTTTGTTCTTTCATTATCTCACCTTCCTGCTGATATCTTTTCCTTTTTGTCTTGTCATGGAACCCTGCAGCCTTATCAGGCAATAGTTTCGGGCAACACACCGGGAACTTCCGCTTGTATTTGATCAAGCACATCCTTGGAAAGGTTGTTCCGAGGCGCATTTTCAATCTCATTGTGCCTTTCGTGGGCCGCTCTCAAGGCGCCGCCCGAATCTGATTCGAGCGGATAGTTAATATAGACATCGCTTTCGGTGGGAAGCGGAAGATGGTAGATAAAGGTTTTGTGACTGGACTCCATGACCTCGGCCACCATGGCCTTAACATCATCCACCGCGCTATCGGCCACTTCGGGCTCCTTCAACGTATGCTTCATCAGCCCAATATGGGCATCGTCCATTATTGCCTGCTCCGGACAGAAAACGTTGGTCCTCTCAAGCAAGCCGAAAGCATAGTGTATATACTGAGCGCCGCCACGCGGGACGGTGGAATATGCCAGCATTTTTTCCACGGTTGATTGTATGCCGGGTTCAGAACAGTCGGCAACACCAGCAGTGGAATAACAAGGCACCCCGTAAAAACGCGCCATCTGGGCGCAGTCAACATTGTAATGGGTGAACTCAGGAGCTCCGTACATGTCGTTCAAATTGTCCAGACGGGTTCTCACAGGCACGGCTCCATACAGAATCGGGGCGCCAGGAGAAACAATCTGATTCAATGTAATGCCCGCAAGCAATTCGGCGTTAATTACCGAAACCATTGCAAACTCGTCAAACGGACCGGTCGCGCCGCCCATTGGGCAGCTCGATATGACAACAGGCACACGCTTTTTGGCGATTTCCATGAATGTTTCTGCGGTATCGTCAACCATCTGAAGCGGACTCTTGATAGCGCATGTTATAAACGAAATAACAGGATTTTTTTCAAACGCGCTTTCGCCCCCGGCAACTATTTGGCCAAGCTTGATCACATTGTCAAGCTGATCCAGGCTCGTTAATCCGGCCTGAACGTGCTTTGTAATATTGTTCAGGCTTCCGAGAAACTTGTTAACGTCCTTATTTTCAGGGATTACATTTTTGTCCTGAATATTGACGCATCGAATAAAGAAATCCAGGTTCTCAAGATTGTCGCACAAATGCGCCGCCTTTTTGAGTTTTTCAATGGAACCATCCATCCTGGTGAACACCGGCTTGTCGCCCTCGAACTTGACATCAAGCCATATGTTCGTCTCCGAACCGCTTCCAAAACGCACCCTGGGTTCGTGCGCGTCAAGAATCAGCTTGTTGTCAGGTTCCCTTGCGCCCAGCACAATTTTGGAAGGCGCCGTTTCCAGGGCCTTGTCAACAAGCTTGCTTGTTATTTTAACCCTGGCAAATTCCTTTTCTTCCGTCACCTTCGCACCCGCTTCGGCATACTTGGCGGCGGCGTGCTTGTTGTAGCAGATCAGACCCTGGTCCTCCAGGATAGCCCGAGAGGTCTCGTCCACTTTTTTTATCTGCAATTCACTAAGCCTCTCGTAAGGCTTAACCACAATTCCTTGTCTCTGATTTTCCATTTGTTGTATCCTTCCTCAAGTATCGCTTTGGGTTTTGCCGCTCCAATAGAAACATATAGCGGCATCATTTGATTCAGGCGTTCCTGATTTCCTTGAATTCCTGCATAAGCTTCTCCCGCAAACCAGGTTCCAGTCTGCTTTCACGCGGTTTCCTGCGGAATTCCGCCACATAATCCTTCGCGCGCGAAAGCGCGTCGGAATTCTCAGCGGCAGCGTCGCGCCTGTCCCTGTTTGCCAGTTTAGGCATAAAGAATTCCTCGCGCATATGAGAGACGGTATGTTCTTCGGTCAGGTAATCCTGGCCGGGGCCTTTTTCTACCAGCAGGTCCAACGCCATTGTATCGTCATTGACCTCGATTCCCCGAAGCACACGCTGACACATACCAAGGATCTCATTATCCATTGCCAGTTTTTCGTAGGAAACTGTCAGATCTGTTTCCATAAGACCTGCAATATCGTGTATATAATTGGCCCCGCTCATGGCAACAAGCAGACTGGACATGGCGCTTTCATAGGCCGACTGAATATCGAGTTCCTTGGAATCCGTTGTTCCAGCCGTGGAATAAAGAGGTATTTTGAAATGCTGGGCCATCTGGGATACAGCCGCGTTTATCATGCCTCTCTCAATAGCGCCGCCAACATGATTCATGGTTGCCAGGTTGGTTATAGAACCAACGCTTCCGCATATGCCCGGAGCTCCTTTTTTGACGCTTTGAACCAGAGCTATTCCGGCGACAGTTTCAGCAGTATGGGTCAGAATATTGCCTGCAAGCGTAATAGGAGCGGTTGTCCCGCAAATTGGCTCTGTCGGAACCACTACCGGCAACTCGCGTTCAGCAAGGTAACATGTCATCTCCCCGTAATTATCATCCACCTTGAAAGGACTTATAATTAATGTGATAAATGAAACAAACGGTTTCTCTTTAAGCTTTTCGGCCCCGCCTGCAATATCTTCTGCCATCCTGACCACGTTTTTACAACCGTCCAGAGTATATATCCCGCCCATGACATGTTTGCTGGTATTGTCAAAAGCATGGAAGAAACGGTTTACATCAATATGTTCGCGCTCTTTGATGTCATTTGGGAAAACATTAATGGTGAAAAGGTGAATGTTCTCAAGATCCTGAACCATGCGCGCATTAAGAATGACGTCCTGCACAGTGGATGGGCGCCTTTCTCCACTTTCGGGATCAAGCACATATATGGCGGTTCCGCCCGTTCCATAGTGAACCTTGTTTTCTTCCAGAACACAATCGGCCTGTCCATCCCTTGAAAACAGGGTTATCGAAGAAGGGTTAGAATCGATAGCATCTTCCACAAGCCCGCGGGGCAGTTTAACCAGGCTTTTACTGTCGTCAACGTCAGCGCCAGCTTTCCTGAACGCTTCGCGTCCGCTTTTTGAAAAAACCTGAACGCCGCTTCTTTCAAGAACTGCGAAAACGCCCTCTGCTATCTTTTCTATATCTGCCTGTCTAAGCGGAGCATAAAGCGAAGATTTCAGTCCATGCTCCTGGTGTTTGAGTTTACTCAAAACAACTCCTTTCGTATTTTTTTCTTTTCAACGCCATCCGACTACGGACACTATCCATCCCTCGAATAAATCTGGAAGAATCACCGCCCGATTCCTATCGAAAGGCCCTCAAAGCATACCCGTCCCTTAAAATACTGTCAAGAACGCTTTGCGACCAACGAGTTTCAGCAACAACCAGGGTCATTGACGCCGTCCGCCGTACTTCTGGCGCAGAATACAGCAGGTTGTCTCAACCTGCTGCCGTGTGGGGGAACCGCATATCTGACAGAATGCCTGCCATCACAGTGGAGCTATCCGATCTCAAGAGGAATTCGGTAAAACATGCAGACTACAGACGCGAGGCAATATCTTTGACGAATTCGGCGACAGAATCCTTCATTTCATCGCGCATCAAAGCGTATTCAATGTTTGTTCTGATAAAATCCAGTTTGTTGCCTATGTCGTACCGGATTCCGTCAAACTTGCATCCGTACATTGCCCTGGAAGCCACCAGCAGCTTCATCGCATCGGTAAGCTGGATTTCATTGTTTTTCCCTCTGCCGATCTGTTTTATGTACTCGAAAATTTCCGGCGTAAGAACATACCTGCCCGCAATGGCAAGGTTGGATGGCGCTTTATCAAGCGGTGGTTTTTCAACCAGGTCTTCAATAAGGTATGTATTGGGCGATATCTCCTTGCCGCCAATGATTCCGTACCGGCTCACCTTCCTGTGATCCACTTCCTCAAGGGCCACCACCGACTCCTGGTATCGTTCATACGTTTTCACAAGTTGATCAGTCACAGGCTTTTCAGACTTGATAAGCGTATCGCCCAGAAGCACCGCAAAAGGCTCGTCTTCAACATGATTTCTCGCATACGAGATAGCGTCTCCGAGTCCAAGCAGTTCCCGCTGCCAGACAAAATGAACATCTGCAAGCTTGGATATATTCCTTAAAGCCTGAAGCTCCTGCTCCTTTCCTTTCTCCTGCAGTTCTTTTTCAAGCTCGAAGTTACGGTCGAAATGCTCTTCTATAGCCCTCTTGCCACGCCCTATTATCATCAGTATGTCGGTTATGCCTGCTGCGACAGCCTCTTCGACAACATACTGGATAACAGGCTTATCAACAATCGGAAGCATTTCTTTTGGTTGAGATTTGGATGCAGGGAGGAATCTCGTTCCAAACCCCGCGGCGGGAATAACCGCTTTGCGTATCATGTCTACTACCTTTCTCGCCTAAATAATGCCGGGTTTCAGCACAACCACATTCAAAGGTTCCAGTTCTTTTCTGAGGGCATCAAACATACTGTCATCTTTGTAAGCTCCAACAATAGCTCCTCCGGAACCGGTAAACTTGGAGCTTGCGCCTACTGACCTTGCTTTATCTATCATTGTTTTATTGCCTTCGCTTATTTTACAAATCGCACGCCTTCTGTCAAAGTTATCGTTTAACAAGCGTCCCATACCGCCGCACTCGCCATGGGAAATCAAAGCCCGACACTGTTCGGCCAGTGCAGCCCAGTAATGGATCGCGTCAATAACCACAGGATCCTTCCGGAGATAACGGAACCGCAAATCATTGTGTACTACTTCCGATCCTTCCGACAAATCACAACGATATGCTATGTAAAGCGGAGGCAAGGCCGACGGATCAAGCGAAACATATTCCCCGTAATCCCGGCTGTCCATCAACTCCTTATCAAAATTCATATATGTCAGCCCCTGGTATACCTGCGCAACCCTGTCCTGCAATCCTGCAGAAATACCAAGTTCATCCTTCTCTACCGACAATACCAGATTTGCAAGCTGAGGTTTGGGAATCGCCAGATCATAAAACCGCATCAGGGCCTTGAAACAGGCTGTAATAATCGCGCTGGATCCCGCCAGTCCAACCATATGCGGTATGTTCGAATAATACCGAATTGTAAAATTACTGTCGCGAAGTTCAATGCATGCATCCGCGCAATAATCATAGAACCTTTTGATGCTGGCCTTCAGCAGGCGTATCCCGCCGTAGTAACCGTAAAGTTTTACGTCCTCTGCCAGGGATTTTACGCTTGTGAATTGCGACTTGTCCCGGTTATGTGGAAGTATCTTGAGTTCCGGCGTTTCGTAAAGCACCACCTGCGCATAGAAATCATCAAAAGTAAAGGCTATGGTTTTGCCATAATATCCATCGGAAGGATTTCCGATCAATCCCACCCGAGGATAAGCCTTTTCCCGAATTATCATACAAATACATCCTTCCCGAATTGCATAAACTCTCACGCTTTAACATCGCTGCATCAACCTTTGCCCGCGAAAAACCGAGAATTTTAAAACGCGCCAAAGACTAACAATGCGAATACACCTTGTCCAGCGCGAAATACACTGGCAAGGAGCCGTTTTATTGCATTATGCAACACCATCTTAAGGAACACATAGACATAATCTGCAATTCAAATCCCTGCACATTAATATTTTACACTTGCCATCGCAAACATGGCATGCAAACTGCAATCTTGACATACCGAAAGGATTGTGACATGAAGGTTGCAGTAACATCACTTGGAGAGACTATTGAGTCGCCCGTGGATCGCAGGTTCGGCAGGGCCAGGTATTTCATTCTGGTGGATACAGACAGCGAAGACTGGTCCGTTTATGATAACAGGCAGAACTACCGGGCAGAGAGCCAGGCCGGCATACAGTCAGCCCAACGAATTATAGGCCTCGGAGCCGAAGTTGTAATTACCGGCCACTGCGGGCCCAAAGCCTTCGCAAAGCTCCTGGCCGGACAAGTCGATATTTACCAGGACGCTGAAGGCAATGTCCGCAATGCCCTGAAGGCTTTCCAGGACGGAAAACTCCAGAAAGCCGGACAGGCTGATGTAAAGAGAGGATTCGGAGCAACGTAAACAGGATCATCAATGACAAAGCAAAGCAACATACAGCAATCTCCGAACAAAGAAAAAGAGGAACGCCTCTCAACGATCTTGAACTGCGTTGCCGATGGAGTATTTACCGTAGATAACAGGAAAAGGATAACTTTTTTCAACCGTGCCGCTGAAGAAATTACCGGCTTCACAAGACAAGAGGCGCTTGGAAAACGTTGCAGCGAGATATTCCGCGCTCAAACATGTGGCAACTGCTGCACACTTGAAGAAGTCCAGCGCACACAGAAAAACATCGTTAACCGTCATGTAAGAATTCTGGCCAGGGATGGAAGATCAATACTTGTGAGCATTAGCGCCGGAATTCTTCTGGACTCCGAGGGGCATGCAACAGGAGGAGTGGAAACGTTCAGGGATTTAAGCGCCGAAGAAACCCTGCGCAGAAAAATTGAGAAATCCTATACTTTTCACGATATCGTAAGCCGCCATCCCTCCATGCACGAACTCTTTGCCATCCTGCCGGACGTAGCCGAGTCGGGAGTAAGCGTACTTATTGAAGGAGAAAGCGGCACAGGAAAAGAGCTTTTCGCCAGGGCTCTTCATAACCTCAGTAAACGCTCAGAAAACGCCTTTGTTGCAGTCAACTGCAGCTCTCTGCCCGACACCCTCCTGGAGTCTGAACTCTTCGGCTACAAAAAAGGAGCCTTTACCGACGCAAAAAAAGACAAGCCCGGAAGATTTGATCTTGCCAGAGGCGGAACCATGTTCCTGGATGAAATCGCAGACATCTCCCCTGCCCTGCAGGTCCGGTTGCTTAGAGTGCTCCAGGAAAAAACCTACGACCCCCTCGGCAGCACTGAACCCGTGCGGGCTGATGCAAGAATTGTCGCGGCAACAAACAAAGATCTAATGCAGAAAGTCAAAGAAGGATCTTTCAGGGAAGACCTCTATTACAGACTTAAAGTGCTCCGCCTGGAATTGCCTCCTCTCAAAGACCGGCGATGCGATATTCCGCTGCTAGTGGACTTTTTCAGACGTCAACTCAACTCTGAAACCGGAAAGAACATCGAGGGAGTTGATGACGAAGTCATGGATCTTTTGATGTCGTATAATTTTCCAGGCAACATCAGGGAGCTTCAAAATATAATGCAGCACGCATTTGTCCTCTGCAAAAATTCAATCATTGGCCTTGCCCATCTTCCACGAGAACTTTCCGAAGCTTTCAGCCAGAGTTCAGATTCAGCGCCGCTTTCCATGCAGGATATAGAGAAAAAAGCAATTACCGATGCCCTGCTTGCAAACAATAACAACCGCGCCGCCGCCGCACGGCAATTAGAGATAGATCCAAGCACCCTTTACAGAAAAATGAAACGATTCAAAATCCAGTAACCTGACCTGGTCTATTCATTTCCTTACACCTGCCTACACGAGACTTTCGCTTCCCAGAAGCTTACCGCATTTATCTATAAACTCGCCGGCAAAAACCGGTATAGACGCCCACCTGTCTTCGGGATCGGGAGCAATGGCTTTTTCGACAATCGGTCGAATCCCTTCCGGCAGATCGAGCAGCTCGGTCTGTCCAATTTCAACTATATCGTCTGGATTAACATTATACGGAAAAACGGACTGACCGGCAATCAGTTCGTAAACTATCAACCCGAAAGTGTAAACGTCAGTCCGGACATCCACGATTTCACCGCGGATCTGCTCGGGGCTCATGTACGTTGGAGTTCCCTCTATCCTGTTCGTCTTCTTCTGTTTATTTGCAATGCAGGCAATTCCAAAGTCGATTATTTTAAGTATCCCGTCATGTGTCAGAAGCATATTTTCCGGTTTCAAATCCTTGTGAATCACACCATGCCTGTGCGCATAGGAAAGCGCGTCCGAACAAACGCTCACAACCTTTATAACCGATTCCAGCGGAAGTTTTCCGTACAGATCAAGAATATCCCGCCATGTCTGTCCGTCAACATATTCCATAACAAGAAAGTAATGATCCCCGGTGCGCTGCAGGTTGTGAAGTCTGACAATGTGTTTATGAGAAAGCTGCATTGCAATTCTGGCTTCATCTTTAAGCGTAAAGAGCGCGGATTCGTCGCAGGTAAGATTTGCAAAAAGAATCTTTACCGCCACTGACATTCCAAGAAGCGTATCTTCAGCTTTATAAACAACTCCCGTTCCCCCTTCGCCGACAGGCTCCAGAAGCCGGTAACGGTTGGCAAGCACATCCTCGCTCCTCACCTGAAGACGAGCCTTGGGCCTTTTTCTGGAAGTGCGTTTCGTGGAAGTTCTTTTAACCACCCGGATTTTTTTCCTGCGCCTGACATGCGGTCCGCTTCCTATATTGGCGGTAACATTCCTCGCAAGACTCTTGAACTGATCTTCGGTATTCCGAAGCTTGGTATAGCGTTGCAGGCCCTGGCTTACAGATTCAACAAGTTCCTCTTTATCCCATGGCTTGGTGAAATATTTCCATATTCCCCCCTCGTTTACAGCGCGTATCATTGCGTCCTGGTCGGCAATCCCGGAAAGCATTATGGTAACTATCTCTCGATTGTGTCCGCGAGCCCTTACCATAACATCATGCCCGGTAAGCTCCGGCTGATTCAAGTCGAGATCGCATATAAGCACGGCAATCTCCATGTTCGTCAGCACGTGTATCGCCTCTGAAGGCGAAGTGGCGGGGATAAGCGTACAGCTTAAACCGCCCAGATGTGTCTGAAGAACATCCAGAACCACATCGCTGTCATCAACCAGTAGGACCTTATAGTTATCTTCCTGTGAAACCATGCTCGAATCTTTTGAGAATTGAACTCCACCCATGTCAAATGCTGCCCCTTTTTATTCTACTGACCCCCGCCGTTATGACTGATAATTTTGCGGCCCCATTCTTCGGCCCTTTTGCCCTCTTCATCAGGATGCCGCGACGGTTCAACAAAGTGTATACGTCCGGCAATAACATTTCCCACAAGCTTCTTTTCCAGGCTGCTGAAAACTTTTCCGCTTCCTCCCATGGAAGAAGCAAACAAAGCAACCTTTCTTCCGGCAATCCGAACCTGTTCAAAAAAAGTGTCCAATGCCGGAACAAAGCTGCCTGCCCACACCGGCGTGCCAATAAATAAAAGCTCGTAGCCATCCTGATCAAAGCCCGGATCGCAAATCGGCGGCTTTCTCTTCAAGAGAACATCACGCCCGCCTCTGAAATACTTCCAGGGTCCTTTCTGCTTCAGAGGCTTTTTCAATTCAATCGGGAACAAATCGCCCCCGGACACATCCGCAATCTTTGCTGCAATAAGCCGGGTATTCCCCGTAAGAGAGTAATATATTACAGCAGTTTTCATATTCTGTACCTTCTGATCTGTCCATCCGGTCTGGTTCACATTCTGCCTATTTTATTCCACCTGTCAATTTAATTGAGCCCCTGCTCGGTAAACACATTAACTTCCCGGGACTACCCACTTTTTTTAAAACTGTAAGACCATTATAAACCAGCCCCCAGCATCCAGCATCAAGCATCAAGCATCCAGCATCCAGAGACCAGCATCCAGAAACCAGAAGCCAATACGGGCTAGATTAACTTACCGCTTGCCACCGGTCGTCCCTTATAATATCTTTTCCCATCAACGGCAGAAAAAATATTCACACAATCTGCACCCCGCTAATCGGGGGTTGTGATCTGAAGACTTTTGTGCCATTGTACAAACGAACGGAGAGGCAAAGCCCTCGGGTTAGGAACAAGATGAACCGAACCTCACAGAGAGGCGCAAGCCCTCCGTAGCTAGGAACGAAGTGACAACGGAATTCAGAAAGAGGCGCAAGCCCTCCGTAGCTAGGAACGAAGTGACAACGGAGTTCAGAAAGAGGCGCAAGCCCTCCGTAGCTAGGAACAAAGTGACAACGGAGTTCAGAGAGAGGCGCAAGCCCTCCGTAGCTAGGAACGAAGTGACAGCGGAGGAGAGGTGG
>CAYSRM010000038.1:0-14774 GCA_964433435.1 uncultured Victivallales bacterium | reverse complement strand
TGGATTGAAGCCATGCCGCTCTGGTATTCGCCTCTGAGCTGAATCCTGACGGAGTATTCAAACACGTATGTGCCCTTGGGCAGGTAGTCGATGAAGAAATGACTGGCAGTGTCTTTTGTCGATTCATAATACGCCAGCCCGTCCTGGAACCTATACCTGGACAACACGTTGACCGGCTCCGTTCCGCTGCCGCGATGGTCTTTCAGGTGCACATATTCCATGGCACGATCCACCTTGACAACTACCCTGGTAACCAGCTCGTCGCCTACTGAAAGTTTTCCCTTTACCGGCTTGATCACAGGTCCTTCATTCGTGTATTCGCGCACATAAAGATCCTTCTTCAATTTCAGCGGAGTGCCGGTATGAAGTGTCACCTTTCCGATATCTTCCATGTACTGCCAGTGGAGGCTCCCCCATGAAACACCTTTGTCTGCCTTCCTGACAGTAATTTCGCCCATCGAAGGCTTGATTTCGGAACGAACAAAGCGTTCTTCGTAATAGCCCGTGCCTGCTTCCACTTTGCCGGGCTCTACTTTTTTGCCGCCAAGCTCCACTTCAACTACCTGGTCCGATGCAAGGATGTCGACACCGCGCAGGAGCAATCCGTAAACTGCGTCCGAGGTTGCCTTGGTGGTTTTCCAGTCCTGTGTCTGCTTCTGCTTCAACAGCCAGACCCGGCATTCTTCAACGGCTTTCTCGTCGCCCATGATCTCATCAAAAGCCTCGATCATCATCGCCTGGGTTTCAATCGGAGCCCTGTACCACCACCATGACCGCTCAGTGTCCCGCCAGAACATGCCAAGCTCCTCGTCAGTCACGGCATGCTCCCTGATGGAGATCATGATGTCTTTGGGGGTTTTACTCTCGCCGAACCGTTTCAGGCCAAGCGCCACATGCGCCTGGGACTGGCGCGGCAGAGTCAGCCAGTATTTCCGGGCCTGGCCAAGGAAAAAATCGACTGCTTCCTTGTGTCCGGCTTGAACCGCTTTGTCATCAAGAAAGAAGCTGCGGCAATAGAAGTACAGCGCAATTGTCGAGGTCAGATGGTTGTCTTCTTTATTGCCATGCTTAAGGATCTGCCGGTACCGGCGTTCAATCCAGTTGTCAAGACGGTTAATGGATTTGATTGCCGGGCTCATATCCAGTTCCACCCCGAGGTGGCGGAGCCTGCCGAACCCGGTTGTTATATATAGAGTAATGTAATCATTGGGCCGCCCGCCGGGGAACCACGGCCAGGCTCCGTCATCATATTGCAGTTCCTTGAGCTTGCGGATCAGCCTTGAGGTCTCTTCGTCCAGGCGATTCTCATCGAACAGAATGCCGATATTGCGCCTTGCCTCGCTGTCGTTCATGGCCTGTTGAAGCCAGGGGGTCTCATCAATCATCACATCTTTAAGATCCTGGTTCTTGAACATCGGGCTGTCCAGTGTCTCCGTGCCTTTCCACTGGTCGAATATGCGGCGTATCTTCGGATCCGATCCGGCTATGTAACGCGCCAGCGAGTTTGCGTAGAGCCTGTTAAAAGTCTGTTCTGTGCATTGGTGCGGATACTCCATCAGGTAGGGCAACGCCAGCACCGCATACCATGCGGGCTGGGAAACCATCTGGACGGTCAGTGTCTGGCTCCTGATTGTCTCCGATTTGCCGGATTCCAGAAGTTTTTTGAATTCAAACTTCTTTGTTTTCGGCCCCCGGATCGGCAGCGGCAGTGATTCTGTAACCATTATTCTGCGACTGAGAACAGGTAGATAGCCTTCCTCGCCGTCCGACAAGCGGCCCGTGGAACCCACGGTCTTATAGGTCAGAAAGCCCATACCATCAGGAATCCTGATCCGCCATGCAAAGGTTTTGGAACGGCCGGAGCGAATATTGAATTTCCGGTCTGTGTCTTCAAGCCCGAGTTCTTCATCAACCCCTTTCAGAGTTCGCGCATCGGCAAAGGTAAGTCTCACCGATCCGGTCTGACGCGCCGGCGACTGGTTGGAGACCTTTACGGTGAATTCCAGGACATCGCCCTCGCGAACAAAGCGCGGCGGATTCGGCTCGACCATCAGATCCTTGGCGGTCACCGCCTCGGAAGTCATAAACCCGCTGCGAAGTTCGTTATCATGCGCAAAACCCATGAACTTCCATTCGGTCAAAGCTTCGGGCATAGTAAAGGTCATCCTGATTCTGCCTTCATCGTCAGAACTCAGGTGCGGGAAGAAAAATGCGGTTTCAGCAAGATTCCTGCGCGCCTTGACCGTGCTCAGGTCCGGTTCAGGTTCAAGCGGCTCGCCACCAGCTCCCCCGCCGCTTTCTGTAAGCTCGCCGTCAGCATCAGCTTCAGCCGCAGGCGCCGCTGCCATAGCTGCAACTGCTCTTCCTTCCGATTTTGCTTTCATCATGCGGCCGCCGCCAACCCCCCCGAAACCCCGGCTACGCCGGCTCATCCCGTTTTTAATCAAATCCGGATACGAACGGTAGCGCATATAAACCGATTTGTGCGGGGTCTGCCATCTGCCGAGCCGATGTTGCAGTATGGCTGCACGATTTTCGGAATCCATCGACAATGAGGCCTGGTCTCTACGGAAATATCGCTCAAATGACGATGTCCATTGATGGGGCTTGAACGCATCCAGCGAAGCGTCGTAGAGGGTAGCGACCATCTCTGCAACAGCGCTTTCAGAGTCCGGCCCTGTTATGATCGCCGACCATGTGGACTCCTGTCCCGGTTTTAATTTTGATTCGAAATGCTCCCATTTTACAGACAACTCCTTGTTGCCCCAGGGAACATCAATCCTTTGGCTGGTAAGATACGCGCGGTTTTCCCGGACATAAGTGACCCGCAACACGAATCCGCCTCGCATCTTTTCGGTTACCTTCTGCCTGATCAGAACCTGCGTATTCTCCGGTTTGGTCCAGTAGCTCTGCACGATCCTTCCGCGATGTTCCACTTCCACAAATGCTCTGCCGCTCTCATAACCGGTTCCCCACAGCGCTGTGAATTCATTGCCAGGTTCCACGGTCCATCCGGGAGCGGTGACCTGATTGGGAACATGGATAGAAAAAGTATCGCTTTCAACATCGAAAACCTTCAACGGCAGACGCGCAGTCACTTTCTTGCCGTACCGGTCGACTGTTTCAAGCATCACACGAAAAGCGCCGCTGTCCAGAGTGAACTTCCGGGCAGCGTTTCCTTCCGCATCCGTCTTAAAGACTTCTTCCGTCACGACTTCACCCAGCTCCCACGAGGGCTGCTTCGAAAGATCCGGTTGGCGTTCTTTCCCATCGTCCTGTCTATAATGGCGGTATCTGTAAGGCGTCGAAAGAGGCGGGCGAACCACTCTTTCCGGCTGTTGCAGCCGGTAGATCTTAATCTTGCCTTCAGTTGCCTCTCCTTCGCCGTCAAGCGTAAGCGTGCTTATGCCAATCTCGACGGGCCTGCCGGTTGTCTGCCACTCGTCTGCGGTCAGTGAAGCCTGCAATGCCTTGTATCCAACCTTTACAGTCAAATCCGAGGAGCGTGTTTCGCCCGTGGTATCTGTAACGTCGGCGTGGACTGCATACTGAAACACAGGTTCCTTTTCCTGAGATATCGACCGGTCCGGCTTCGCGGTAAATTCAACTTCAAAAGTCCCATCTTGGGCAGTAGTTGTCTTGCCGTGTGCAATTTCCTGTGATTCCGTTCGAGGCCAGCCGCCGTAGTATCGCCACCACGGAGGATACTGAACGCGGCGCACAACCCGGTACCGGACTTCCGCGTTGCCTATGGCCACTCCTGTGTAAGCGGTGGCTTTTCCTGTAAGCTTTACTTCTTCGTCCAACCTCGCGGGCTCATCCGGGGCGGATAATTCCACCCGGAATTTGGGACGCTTGTATTCCTCCACGTTTAACCATGTCGATCCTGACGGGCCGCTTTGAACATGAATTCTCATTCGTCCGGTCAACCTGTCGCGCGGCGCGGTGAAGCTTCCGCTGAACGACCCGTAATCATTGCAACTGTGAGTATGCTGTTCGATGCTCTTGCCGTTCACGTCCGCAAATTGAACCTGTACTCTCTGATTCTTCAGCGTCTCGTAGTTATCTTTCTGTCGGTCAGTTTCAAAACAGATGCCTTTGTAATGTATCGTCTGGCCGGGGCGGTAGATTGCGCGGTCAGTAAAAAGAACTGTCTGTTGCGCTCGCTTGAGTTTTTGCCGTTGCCATGCATAGTTGCCGCTTCCTGCGGCAAGCCGCTGTTTGCCATGTTGAACAAAAAAAAGGTGTTGTTTACTATCAGTTATTGGGATGGAAAATCTGCCTTTTTTGTCGGTCTTGACCGGATCAAGCTCAACTCTCTTGCGACTGTTTTGTTTCTGACGGTTCCGGATGGTCCACGCCCTGACAGTAGCATTATCTATGGGTTCACCGCTCAATGCATCGAGAACAAACCCTCCAAGACTACCCTTTTCATGATTTCGGCGAATCACCAGCGCAAGCTTGCTGACCCACACCGAAGCAAAAGAAATCCTGTTGTCGTCTTCGCCAAAAGATTCGTCTGCGCTCGCAATAATAAAGTATGATCCCGGCTCAAGGTTTTCGGGAGCTTTGAGATTTTCTGTGTTGAGACTGTAGTCGGGAGTCGGCTTGACTGTCTCCGACCATTGAACGCCAGGCTCCGTTTTCAACATTTCCTTCAGTTCAGCATGATCCAGGTACTCCACATTGAAGTTCCAGTTCTTCTCTCTCTTTATTACTCTTTGCGCGAAGTCGTACTTATAAGCGCGAAAATAGACCGTATTCAGATTCCGGTAAGTTACTTTTATGCCGGGCCATGGCTCGTTCCATACCCGCTCAGTCTGGATGTTGAGTGTCGGGGTCTCGATCCGGTGAACCAGGTTGAAACACTTTTTTCCGCCAAAGCTATCCGGAAATCTTTTCAGGCCGCGGCTTGCAATCTCGTGAGCCTTTACCAGGTCGCCTTCATCTCGGAGAACTTCGGCCCGCCTGTACAAGGCGCGGGCAGAACCAGGATAATCCCGCCAGCGCTCTGCCAGGCGGGATAAAGCTTTTTTATACCGGACGTTCTTTTCATCACCGAATACCTTGTTTTGCGCAAAAATCAACCGAGCAAGGTCGGCGTCGATAAATGCGCTCTTATCTTTGTTTTTCCTGTGGAATTTCAACAATTCCTGGTAGAGCTTCACGGCCTTGAGTGTCGGCGAATTCTGGTCGGCGGTCTCCGGCTCCCATTCCATGAAATCTTCGGCGGGAGCGAACACGGGACTAGTCGCCGGTATCTCGAAGGCATCCTGCTGCGCAGCGCCTGCCTGTTCGCCGGCAGCATAGAAAGCAAGAGCGTCATACGCCAAGAAATCAAACATTGTGGGCCGGTAGGAGTCTGGAACGTTGCCTTTTTGCAGTAGTTCATCATATTCCGCGACAGGGATTTTTTTGAGCTTCTCGCGGGCGGCCAGGGCCTTGGTGAACTGACGGTCTATCTCCTTGAGAATTCTCGGAAGGCTCCAGGTGGTGATATCATCGCCGGGCGCTTCCGAAGTCTTTGTTCTGCGCATTATGCGCCAGCGGTTCTGTTGGAAATAATGCCAATACCAGTTGGCAAGTATCGAGTTGAGAACTGGCTTTGCCGGCTCGGGGGCCTCTTCGATCGTCTTTTCCATTCTGGCGATTTTCTCTTCCGCATGATCGCCCTGGATTTCGCCCTGGAGCGCTATTTTAGAGGCAATTGCCTTGATCCATTCGTCATAATCCTTGTCGGCGGCCGCGCTCTCGATTATCGGCTCTATATGCTTGATTGCTGTTTTCGGACGCCCTTTTTCCCGGGCCGTGTCAGCCTGTTTCCAGGCATCTTCCCGGGACCACTCTTTGTTTTGTGCGCCGGTTGTGTCCGCTATCATCGCACTAAACAGTATGATGGAGCTATATTTGAATAAACTTCTGAGCATGAGCTGTCTCCTTCCATCTTGCGGTGTGTTTACACGGGTTGGTTTGGATTAAGCTTCCACCCCTATCCAATGCCTTAGCGCAAATCCGATCACGAAACTAAGGCCTGCAATGCTAAGGCTTAGTCCGGCCATTTCCGCAAACCGTTTTTTGAATGAAACATCCTTGGCAACAGAAAGATAGAAATTAAACACTGCAATTATCAAGATTCCCGACGTCAGCGCCATGCCGAGGCAGAGGTAATGATTAGTGATAAACAGATAAGGGGTTATAAGCGCTATCACCGTCAAGATATATGCCAGGCCGGTGTATCCCGCGGCCTTAAGCGGATTCTTTTCTGAATCTTCCTTTTCCGACCTGATGGAGAGGTATTCGGAAGCAGACATTGACATTGCCGCGGCTATTCCTGTTATGGAGCCGGTCAAAGCTATCAGCCTGGATTCCTGAAGGGCCAATGTCAGCCCGGCCAGGGCGCCTGTAAGCTCAACAAGCGCATCGTTCAACCCAAGCACTATCGAGCCTGTATACCGGAGCCGTTCTTCGTCAAGTAGAGCAAGTAGCGATCTTTCGTGCTGGTCTTCTTCTTCGGCAATCTTGCGGGCTTCCGCAACTTTGCCTTCAATTTCAGCATACTGTTGCTGAGCATTCTGCTCCCCGGCTTCCATGAGTTTTACCGCAAAGGTAAATCCGAAAAGCTTGCTTAAAAGGACATATTTCCAGATTTTCGGCCGGTCGGGTTTGACATCTTTATTCGTAAGTTCCTTCCATTTTGCGTAATGTTCCTTTTCTTGATCAGCAATGCGTTCAAGCGTTTCCCTGTTTTTCTGTGAACTCAGTTTTCTGGCAAGAGCGCGATAAATGTGATATTCTGTTATTTCATTACGCTGGAATTGCAATATTCTGGCAAGGAAAGCTTTGTCGTAAGTATTCATATTCATATAATTTACAACCGTCAATGCTTCAATACAAGCTTCGTTCAATCATATTATATGCCTTGCCTTTGCGGTATTGCTCCGCTACACATGATCTCATGCAACACTTCATTGAGCTGACAACTTTATTCGCTGTTATGATCCTTCAGGTTATCATTCCTCCAATACCTGCTGAAGGGATCGTAATCATTGCAGCCAGGAAATACGGGATTCTCACCACTACTGCTGTTTCCGGAGCAGGTCTGATAGCCGGAAGCATGGCAGCCTATGTTATTGGAAGGTATCTGAAGTCCGCGTTTGCTCGTTTCTTTGACAGGGAAAAAGTGGCGCTTATTCTGGAACAGATCCGCAAACACGGTTCAGCTATACTTTGGATTCGAATACTGCCTTACAATCCATCTGATATAATTTCATATACGGCAGGAATAGCGGCCATACCTTCGGCAAAATTCATAACCATAACAGTAATAGCCGCCCCAATACGTTGCGCCATGCTGGCAGCAATGGGCAGATCCATTTCTTCATACGGGACGCTTATCCAGGTTGCAGCGCTGCTTTTACTTTCCGCAATATTAGCGCATGTAATTGTTTATTCCCGCCACCGCCGGAAGAACCCCCGGAAGGGCTCTTAGTTGTTTCTTCTTTTCAAGCCCTCTTTTCCATGACAAGCTTCTTTACATGAGAGACATTAATGTCGATAAAGTTATTCAGCAACGCATCAGCTCCGATCCTTACATGGAACCATATGCCGATTCCATCCGACGCCGCATAAACCTGGCCCGGGAGACCCAACAGAGGCTGACAGGCGGAAATATCTCTCTCGCTGATTTCGCGTCTGGCCACGAATACTTCGGGATGCATTTTGCCAGTGATGGAGTCTTTTTTCGAGAATGGGCTCCCAATGCAACAGCCATCTATTTGAAAGGAGAATTCAACAACTGGTCCGCAACCGAAGAGTTCTCTCTTTCGAGAATTACAGAAGACGGGACATGGGAGATCACGTTGCCGCCCCAGAGCTTGTCGCACGGCGAACATTACAGGCTCGAAATACGCTGGCAGGGCGGTTGCGGAGACCGCATTCCTGCATGGTGCCGCCGGGTTGTTCAACATGAAGACACAAAGCATTTCGATGCTCAGGTCTGGCATCCGGAAAACCCGTACCAATGGCAGAACGGCGCCCCCGAACCTGGCGGTTGTCCGCTTCTGATATACGAAAGCCACATCGGCATGGCTCAGGAAGAAGAAAAAACCGGCTCATATCTGGAATTTCGAGACAGGGTTCTGCCGCGTATAAAAGAGGCCGGCTATAACGCGGTGCAGTTAATGGCGATAGCAGAACATCCCTATTACGGTTCTTTCGGATACCAGGTGTCGAATTTTTTCGCCTGCTCTTCCCGTTTCGGAACACCCGAAGACCTGAAATCCCTGGTGGATACCGCCCATGGCATGGGGCTGCTGGTGTTCATGGATATAGTCCACTCCCATGCAGTCAAAAACGAGATCGAGGGCATTGCCAGGTTCGATGGAACCGAATACCAGTTTTTCCACAAGGGGCCAAAGGGCGAACACCCGGCATGGGACTCCAAATGCTTCGATTACCAGAAGCCACAGGTTCTCCACTTCCTGCTTTCCAACTGCAGGTACTGGCTGGATGAGTTTCAATTCGACGGGTTCCGATTCGACGGAGTCACCAGTATGCTTTACACCCACCACGGACTGGGTCTGGCTTTCACAGGATACGAACAGTATTTCAATGATACTATTGATGAATCCGCGCTGGCATATCTTACTCTCGCCAACCGTCTTATCCACGACGTCCGGGAACAGGCAATTACCTTGGCAGAAGACATGTCCGGAATGCCCGGACTGGCAGTTGCTTCAAACGAGGGAGGCGCCGGTTTTGACTACCGCTATGCAATGGGTATTCCCGATTACTGGATCAAGCTGACCAAAGACACCCCAGACGAGCAGTGGTCTATGGGCCATCTGTGGCATGAACTGACCAATCGCCGTAAAGACGAGAACTCTGTTAGCTATGCTGAATCACATGACCAGGCTCTTGTAGGAGATCAAACACTGATTTCACGCCTGATTGGTGACCGAATTTATGAGCACATGTCCGTAGAAAACAAAGATCCTGCAGTGTTCAGAGGCATCTCCCTGCATAAAATGCTCCGACTGATAACGCTGGCTTCAGCAGGGCATGGATACCTCAATTTCATGGGCAATGAGTTCGGACATCCCGAATGGATAGATTTCCCCCGGGAAGGCAACAACTGGTCGTATAAATACGCAAGACGCCAGTGGAGCCTTGCGGAAAACAGAAATCTTTACTACAGCAGGCTTGGCAATTTCGACAACGCTATGCTCGAGCTCGCACACAAACATTCAATACCAAACGGCCAGAAACAGTTTCTATTGCATCTTGATGAAAACACCAAAGTGATAGCATTTTTGCGTTCAAACCTCTTATTCATATTTAACTTTCACCCCGAAACTTCATACACCGACTACTGGATTCCGGCAGCGCCGGGCAAGTACAAGATATGTCTGGATACAGACAACTCGAAATTCGGCGGACTTGACCGACAGGATCGTAGCTATGTGCATCAATGCATTACTGACAACATAGACCGCCATTTCCTGAGCCTTTATCTTCCCGCACGCACAGCAATAGTTTTGGGCCCATAAAAACGGAGGGTGTCTTTATGCTGTTGCTCCTGTCAACGTGTGTGCAAATCTCAAGTAGAATTTTCATATTGCACACAGAGTGGCGCTATCAATTGTTTCTACCGGAAGAACGTGAGATATGCGGGTTAAGCAAGCAGCGTCGCAACAAGGCCGGATATGACAATTCCGTCAAAAGTGCCTGCCCCGCCTATGCTGGCTATGCCGGTGCTGACCTTGCTGATATCGCGAAGATGCAAGAGGTCGGCCCCGATAAGAGGACCAAGCGTTCCGGAAACAAAAGCAACCGACGGAGCAACCTCGTACCCGGCTGTCAAGCCGTAAAGCGCCGCCACCAGAGCAGGAACAAGGGCTGGCATGGCTATACCGACTCCCTGCACCGGTCTTGCCAGTTTGTAGCAGACAAAGATGTTAAGCGCTATACCGCCAAGCGCCATCAGAAATACCAACCCGGACATAGATATCAACCGCGTCAACTCATATGCGGCGAGGGCCACCGGTATGACGCATCCGCCCAGGTTAACTGCAATGACGGTATACCTGCGCCTGCGTTCAAATCCGGGGAAAAACCGGTTCAGACCTAAAGCGCTGAAAGGCTGTATACTAAACTCCTGCTCCCTGGGGATACGTCTGACTGGAATGTTTATCAGGCTGCCCATAAAGATTCCGAAAATCACCAGCAGCGAAACCTGCGGACTCAGGCCCAGCCGCGAAAGAGCTGTAATCATCACGTCAGCGAGAATAAACGGAAGCATAAAAAACAGAAACAGAACTAAAAATAAAGGAACGCAACCGATGTAACCGGGCATAAACCTGCCTCCTTAATCTGCTTCATTCTTCTGTCCATTTGCATAGCTTCTGACTATATCTTCGGTCATGTGCTTATAATGCATAAGACGTGTCCGGATGCTGCCTGTTTCACGGAATCCCGCCTCGTTAAGAAGCGCCTGCATAAGTTGAACATCAACTTGGGATTTGTGAGACAGCTCAGAGGCGTTGATATGTAATCGACCCGATTCTTTAAGAGTCCTGCCGCATTCCCGGAACAGGCCTTGCCAGTCTTGCACATGCTGAAGCACATCAAAAACAAACACTACATCAAGCGTGCCATCATCCACGCCGGGAAACTCAGGACCGCCCGATGTTTTGATCAGCCTGACTCTTGCGTCCTCTTCGGAGGCCGATATCTTACTGCGAATGGTGTCAAGTTGACTCTGCTTGACATCTAACGCAAAAACGGTTCCTTCCGACCCGACCACTCTGGCGGCCGGGACCGTGACACTCCCGATCCCGCAGCCGAAATCAAGGATTTTATGCCCCGGGCTAACGCCGAGTTGCTTTATGAACCTCTGTCCGTCTTCAGCAAACCATTTCTTCACGGATTTTCCGCCAATCCCGAACATTTTACGCCTCCAGTCAATCAAACCATCATCAAAATCCGATAGCCAATAGCCATCACGGCAAAATCAACAATTGCGTGGCTGATCCATGGCGCCAGCAGGCTCCCTGTCTTATGGTACAGCCATGCCCACACAACTCCCCCCGCCGCAATTCCTGCGCCGCAAATAATTCCCAGCGGCCAATTGAAAAGCTGCCCTGTAATTATCACATGATGCGAGGCAAAGGCTGCGGCAGAAACTCCAATGGCAAACCCACTCGCATACACCTTGTTGAACAAGCCGAAAACAAACCACCTCCAATAGAATTCTTCAATAAGAGAATGTACAACAGACAGAAAAACACTGAAGGTCCAGTACCATTCGAGGATCCCCAGATGCTCGGTCCGTTCGCGAATGGAACCGGCGGAAGCTTCCGCCATTTTTCCCAGAGGAGTCATCATAACTGCGTATATCAACGCTGCAAGCGCCAGGCCTGAAATAACTCCAAGCATTGATGCCCGGTTCCTGCTGATTTTATCGCGTTCCAGCCGTCTTGGCGCGCCTCGCAATACCAGAAAGTATACACCCAGCGGCCACGCAACCAGAAAAACCTTCGTGGCGACATAAACAAACCTTGAAACAACCGGGTCTTTGATAATCAGAAAATACAGGAGCGCCGCAACAAACGGAACACCCAGCGCCGGCATTACATAATGCCGGACCACCCCGTGATATGAGGATTCTGTAATATTGCTCATCATACGCCTTTCGTTATCGGATGCCAGAAAATAACCGATGGGAGGAACACCATCAAGCATTCAAAAATGGATGCGGGAATAAGCACAGGTTGACATTCCAAGATTATTGATATTTTTTCTTTGTAACCAGCCAGGCGGGGACATAGGATTACGGCATGATTACACTGATTGAATACATTCAGGGCCTCACAGTGAACCTGTTTGTCCTGCTTGGGTTTGTTGCGTTGTTTGTACTGTACGAACAATCACCGAACAGAAAACAAAAAAATGTCTCTTCCTGGCAATTCGGCATTTTGACCGGAGTTATGGCGCTTGTTTCAATGTTCGTTCCGGTCGTGGCCGAAGCAGGATACTTTGACTCACGTTCCGGAGTTATAGGCACAGGCGCTTTATTGAGAGGACCTGTAGCAGCATTAGTGAGTTTACCACTGCCATTACTATACAGGTTCTACATGGGCGAACCGGGAACAATTCCCGGATTACTGGAAATTGTGCTTCCTGCACTGTTGGGCAGTCTATGCCATATGTGGATAGTTAAAAAAGCCTCAACTTTCAAGATTTCCTACGTCATTATTTCAAGCCTTCTGACCGGGCTGATAACAACGCTTATTGTCTTTGGGGTGGTAGCGGTCGGAATACCCGTGATACTGGAACTTATGCCGGGTAAAGCGCATATGCTGATTTTCATTCTGTACGCACCGGTATCAATGGCGCTTTTAAGCTCCTTAATAGTCGTCGAACTTAGACATTTCCATGCCGTTGAAGCGGTAGAGGAAACAGAAAAGAGAATGTTACATTCACAGAAAATGGCGGCGGTGGGCCAATTGTCGCGTAAACTTGCGCACAACTTTGCAAATGCTCTGAATATTATTCTGGGAAACGCTCAACTTGCAAAGGCGCAGGTCAAAAACCATGCCACTGTACAGGACCTGATGGATGAAATAATCGGGGCAACCTCAAGCGTTTCACAACTCACGGGTGAACTGCTCGCTTTTTCGTCGCGTGGTTCGCTGAAGATTCGCCAAATCAAACTGGGCAAATGCCTGAAGGGTATTCAAGGAGTATTGGAGAAGACCATAAGTTCCAGCATAACCGTGGAAGTAAACGTCAAGGATGATGAGAAGGTGAATATTGACCCAGACAGGATCGAACAGGCAATTGTCCACATAGCGGTCAACGCGAACGAAGCCATGTCAGGCAAGGGCAAGTTGGTAATATCGGCGTGTCCGGCAAAGTTAAGCCGGACGGAAAAAGAACAATTGCAGGCAGGAGTCCACGAAAAAGATCGTCACAAAGGAGAATTTGCTTTGTTGAAAATAGAGGATACCGGGTGTGGAATGACCGATGAAACTTTATGCCGGGTTTTTGAACCATTCTTTACAACAAAAAAGGAAAAGAGCAATGCGGGTCTAGGTCTTTCAACAGTCTACAACATCGTTCAGCAACATGACGGGTTTATAGACATCGTCTCCCGCCCAGGGAAAGGATCAACCGTCCTCATTTACCTGCCAGTCAATGACTAATGACCAATGATCCGAGCCACCGGCATTCCCTTCTCACAACTCACCTGTATCATCAAGAAACCGGTACAAAGTCGCCCTTGATACGCCAAGGAGCTTCGCGGCTTCAACTTTGTTCCCTTCCGTTTGCCTGAGAGCCTCACGAACCGAGCCGACTTTAAGCCGGCGTTTACGGCGCTGAGTCCTCGGGCTTTCAGATTCTTCTTTCATGCGATCCGATGGCAAGTGCTCGGGTCGTATATCCTTGCCGCGACTTTTAACAAGTGCGAATTGTATCCAATTGTGAAGCTCCCTGACATTACCCGGCCAGTTGTACGACATCATCACCGAAAGAGCCTCAGCCGTAACCTTTACATACTCCTGGTTAGGCTTGGCAAAACGCTTAAGCGCATCGCTAACCAGTAAAGGTATATCATTCAGGCGTTCTCTCAATGGCGGCATATGAACCGGCACCACGTTAAGCCTGTAAAAAAGATCCTCCCTGAAACGGTCTTGGCGTATCTCCTTATGAATATCCTTATTGGTGGCGCTTATGACCCTGACATCAACTTCCATGGTCTTCTCACTGCCAACCCTCTCAAAATGACCCTCCTGAAGGACCCTCAACAACTTGATCTGCATGGCAATAGAAATATCGCCTATCTCATCAAGAAAAATAGTACCTCCGTCAGCAAGTTCAAAACGGCCTTTCTTGTCACGTATAGCGCCGGTAAAAGCTCCTTTGACATGACCGAAAAGCTCGCTTTCCAAAAGTGATTCGGGAAGCGCCCCGCAATTGACGGGCACAAACTGCCGGTTCGCTCGCGGCCCTTCGTTGTGAATTGCCGCAGCAACCAGCTCTTTGCCTGTTCCGCTTTCGCCCTGAATAAAAACCGGCGCCTCAGTGTCGGCAAGCTCCCGGATAAGGTCAAAAATTTCCAGCATCTTTTCGTCTCTCCCAACGATACCTGCGAACTGTTCAATTTCGCCGACCTTTCGAGCAAGCTGGCTTTCGCGTGTAATGTCCTTGAAAGACACAAGCATGCCTACTTTATTGCCCTTGTAATCGGTCATCTCGCGGTAATGCATATTAACCCGTTTTCTTTCGCCATTCTTAACGCTGACCTCCGCATCAACGTTTTGACCGTCCGGCGAAGGCAGAGGTTCATCACAGTAAACGCATTTCCCTCCACAGAAACCGCCGTCGAAAGCTTCGTGGCAATCCCGTCCGAGCACCTGCCTGCGATCCAGACCTGTAATATCCTCGGCCGCCTGGTTGAAAAAGAAAATTCGACGCTTTTCATCATGCGCTATAATGCCGTCAGAAATATTGTCCAGGATCAGGTTTGAACACTTTCTTGCCTCAAGGAGAGCTGAAAAATACCCGTGATCAAAAAAATCGTTTACCAGACTCCTGATTTTATCCCTGATCTCCCGGAACTCGGTTTTGTGGCCATTGCGCCCGGAATTTTTGTCTTTTCCGCCAAGGTTCCATGCAACTTTTCCCGGATGACCGGGCAAAACAGGACACTGCTCAATTGCTCTCTGCCCCAGGGTAATAACAATATCAAAACTCTGGTGGCTGATTTTTTC
>CAYSRM010000037.1:0-15484 GCA_964433435.1 uncultured Victivallales bacterium | reverse complement strand
TTCTTCTTGCCGCCGTCGAATATCTGAGCGGCTGCATCCTCGGCGGCTTCACTGCCGAAAGTAGACGCAAAATCCTCCAGTCCCTTTTGCACACCGTCGCTTACAGCATCTCCAAGCATATTCCCCCAACTATCATCACTCTCTTTCTGCGCCGTTTTCGCGGCCGCGGCGTCCTTAATATCTTTCGCGTCACGTCCTCCTGAGGACACTATTTTCTTTGCGTCATAAATTTGCTGATCGCCGGAAGTTGACGAACTTTTGATCTGTTGGTTAAGATCCATATTGTCCGCCGACACTTCATTTCGAATCTTCTGCTTCTCCTGGTATGTGTCTGCGTAATCGTCTATAATGTTTCCATCTGAACCAGAGGAATCATCGGATCCAGGGATAGAACCATCAGAGGACGCTTCCTGATCTTTCAGTTTCCGGCGCGCATCTTCAATCTCTTTATCCCAGGCATCCTTCTGCTCTTTTGTTATAGGATCGTATTTGTCGCCTGTTTCTTCCCATGAACCGTCGGGACCTTTTTCATACTCTGTGCCGTCATCGTCGATGACGCGGGCCCCATCTCCATAGGCATCGCTTTCATCTCCTGATGGAGCGCCATGTATCAAGCCGTCATCATCTTTGGCGTCGGCCTGCGTATCGTCCTTTGCAGATGCATCTGCAACGGAATCGTCTCCTGGAGTTTGAGGATCATCATCTGCCTGAGTTGCTGAAGGATCATCGGCGTCCACACCGGGTAGCCCGTCGTCATCAACCCGGGGTTCAGGTTGTTTTTTCTCATCATCAACAGTCTGCGATTCATCCTTTGCCTCAGACACGGAAGACTTCCCTCCAGGGTCAGAATCCTGCGAAGCTGGTTTTTCATCCTCTGCCGATGCGTCATCAGAATTGTCGTCCTGATCATCAGAAAGGTCTTCGATTGTCTCTTCCTTCTCAGCTTCATTTGTTCTTTTCCAGTGATCCACATGAATTTGAACATGGCGTTCAAAGTATTCGCGATCGAGTTTCTGGTTGTGGTTTCTCATCTCCCACGATTCACCGCCACGCCCTGCTTCCCATGCTTTCTCATACGCCATTGCCTCATAATGGAATCCGGTTATTATGCGGTCTCGATAGCGAGAAGCCTTTTCCGGGTCTGAAGCAGGCGGATCCCACTTGGAGGGATCAGGATCCAATCTTCTTGCATCCTCCACCGCGATCGCATCCGCGATGGCTTTAAGCCGATATTCCTCTGCCTTTCCATAGATTTTCCCCATTTTTTCGGCCACAAGATAACCGTAATCGTGGCGCTGTGCGGCGGCGTCAAGCTCATCAACGGGTTCCATATTTCCAGGTTTATCTTTATCCGTCCCCCCGCCCCACCAGCCTGGCCCGTACCAATTACCGTATCGGAATATAGTGTCGTCCTTTCTCATCCCTTCCGTCAATGATTCCACACCTTTCTTGTCCTCGGGTAATTGATTAACCAGATAATCGAAAATCCGCATTGGCCCTGGAATTTTCTCAATGGTAGTCCGGGGAATGATTCTTATCTCATCAACCTCGGCGTCGATAGTTGCCATAAGCTGTTCTCTGGATGAAAATAAAATCAGCGCCCATATGATTATGTGCTTCGAGAAGCTATCAAAAACCGATGTCTTCATTGTTCTTCTTCCTTATCTAAAGACAACTGATAAAAATCTATACCTTGAAAGACTGGCTTTGGGCTTTTCACTTCGAACTGAGCCAGAACAAACAGATACGGATTTGGATAGGCGGACATAACTATTGTGGCTGTGTCGTCCTGGACAGACAAAAAATCCGGAGTAAGCATGGACGCCAGTTCTATCCGCTCATTTATATCAGCCGCCCATTCCTGTTCACCAGCCTCCATTTGTTCGTAGAACCTGTCCATCTCCAGTCTAAGAGGCGACAATGACGGCGATCCATCCGTTGCCAGCGCCGCTCGCATTCGAGCCACATATTCTTCCAGCTCAGTGGCTGGAGGGGTTCTCAAAAACATTGGATCATCACTTTGTCCCTCGAGCAATTTGAATGCGCCAACTCTTCCCGTCTCTACAGCCTTATCCAGTCTATTCTGCAGACGGCGCGGCATATCATCAGCATTAATTCTCTGGCTGAGTTTTGTTGCATCTCCACCGTCAAGCCAGGCAAATCCTGTAATGCGATCAGCCCGGATATCGCTCTGCCATACAAATTCAAGCAATAGCCATTTGTCTATCCAAAGATTGTATATTCCACCAATCCAGCGCCCCTTTCCCTCACCCGACATCAGGAAAAAGGGATTCCGGAAAAAAGCGTAAGAATTTATCGACGATTCAAATATGCCGGCGTTCTGATTCTGCCATTCGGTGGCGACTGAGGGCAATGCAGTCATCTCCATGACGGCATTCCAATCATAGCCGGCGACGCGAGCGAAGGATCGCAAGGTGGCGTCTATGCCGGCAGTATTCGGTGCGCGAGTTTCGCGGTCGTTGACAGCCGCCGAACGTTCGTCGCCCTTTCGACAACCCGACATAATTACAACCAAAGCAACTATAACAAGTCTACCGGCAAGCCCTGAAAAAAACGGAAAATACTTTTTCATTCATTTCTCCTGATTTCGAGCGCCTCACTTGGCGAGCTTTCCAAGCCGTCCGCGTCAATGGCGGTTACTACCACGTTCAGCTTTTTGCCTACATCTGTAGAGGTGAATTCGCAATTCGGCTTCTCAACAACTTTCAATTCGCGATTTCCAAAAATAGTACGCCGCTGCCATACACGGTACCTTACAATATCATCTTGGGAAGGCGGACTCCACGTCAGCCGCGCCTGGCCGGAAATCCACTCGAATTTCAGATCGATCGGCGAATCCGGCACAGATTTGGTGTTGCCAAAGACCGGTTCAGACCACTGACTTTCCAGCCCGTCGCTGTCAATAGCGCGCACTCTGTAGTAGCGGACCGTGCCCGGACGAAGCGAGTCATGGGTATATGTATTGGGGACCTCCTCGTTGCCGGCTTCAATCCTCGCCAATTGCGTAAATCCGTCTGTGGATAATGATGTGAATATTTCGTAGGCTACAATATCCTCTTCCGCATTGGCCTGCCATTCTATGGTAATCCGGTTCACTTCGCCGGAAGCTGCTCGAACGCCATTGGGCCTGGCCGGCGCCGGTTTAGTGACTGCATCCGCCACAGCGCTCCACTCGGATACGGATTCAACCGAATTGACTGCGCGTATGCGATACCAGTAGCGTTTAGAGTTCTCCAGCGCTATCAGTTGGCTCCTCCATCCTCCGCTCATATCGCCGCGGTCTTCATACGCCGTTTCCCCTGGATCATTGATAATAGCTATATTTTTGAAAGGACCTTCCTTGGCATCCGCCCGCTCTATCTGATAGCCGGTCACATCGGACTCGGGGCTTCGCTGCCAGCTCAGAGGCACACGGCGAGGTTGATTGCTCGTCGCCTGCAATTGCCCGACCACCACGGGGGGAGGACGGGTCTCTATCTCCACAATTTCCGAAGGCTTCCCGATTGCGCCCACCCGATTTGCTGCCCGGACGCGGTAGCGGTAAACGGTCGAATCCGAAAGAGGCGAGTTCGGGCTGCCACCCTCCCCGAAATCCGAACCCTCCCTTTCGCCAACAGTTTCGAAGATATACTCTGGAGGCGATGCGCGTTCGACGATATACTTCACAATCCCTTGATCTTTAACAGGCTCCCATCTCAACTGCACAGCCCGTCCGCTCGGAGCATCAGCCTTCAACAACTTGGGAGCGCCTGGCGGGGGAGCTGTCATGCTCTCCTTCACCGGCGTCGCCGAGCTGGACAAACCGGTCCGGCTTACAGCTTTCATGCGGTAGTAGTAGGTTCTGGCATCTTTAAGCGGAGCGCTCAAAGACCCGCGGTCGACATAGCTTGATTTGCCGGCCGGTATACTGGCCACATGCGCAAACGGACCGTTCGGAGCTTCCGACCTTTCGATTACATATCTCACTCCGGTCTGATCAGGCGCGTCCCACTTCAGCTCGACTTCGCGCAAACCGAAGTCTGATAGAGAAAAAAAAGGCGCCGATGGGGGCTTTTCCACCTCTGTACGAGGCATCGGCCGCTCCACACTGTTCTCACCCGCTGACTGAACCTTTTTTTTCGGTATCTGACGCTGAACATCCCACGCCTGACTGAGCGCCATTACCGTGCTCCGAACAACGCTGCGGCAATGCTGTGAAATCGGAATGCCATGTTTTTGGGCTATACTGGCAAAGCTGGCGCTCCACATTACCCGGCTGGACTCGCAATCAATCATGCGCACCGAAAGACCCACCACTGCCTTGTTTCGCCCCTTTTCGGCAATGTTCCCGTATTCATCCACCGTGCCGATTATAACTCCGTTTGCTCCCAGCATGTTGCCGAGTTCAATCGCGCGCGAGTCGGATATGCCGGAAAGGGCGACTTCGGCTTCGTTGAGCACTTGAGAAAGCTGGCTTCGTTCGAGGAGTTGATATCTGCCGGTCCGCAACAGTTCGGTAACAAACAGATCCGAAGTGGATGTTCCGATCAACTCAGTCGCCGCCTGGAACGGCATCACTGCAATAGAATGAACTTTGCTGGGAACAGGCGCCACATGCACGTTTACGCCGCTGAAAGTTTCGAGTTGAGTCTGAGGCGAAGCTGATTGCTGTCGACTTCGCCCCCCGAAGCAGCAGCATCCGGCCACAAAAAACGCCAATAGCAGAATGCAGGCTGCCGGCCGGAAATTCTGCTGCCACCTTTGAATAAAACGATCCCCTGCAAACTCGCGTTCTGCGCTCCCCATCTTGATCTCCGAAAATAGTGTGGTATAGAAGTTTTATAAAAGGGCGTTCCACAATGATCCTTTGGAAGGATGGAGCGTTTTAAGAATCATAGCAAGCTGAAAGATAGAGATTGAGGATTTCAGGCATAAGCCCTGACTCATGCCGGACCAGAAGAATTACTTCGATCGCAAGAGCGGATCAATTGTGTCCAGAACCCAATCAGGCGCCGAAGATCCGCCCAGGCCGGCAGGGGCCTTGCCTCCGGCAAAGTGTGAGTCGCTCCCGCCGCTGACAGCGCATCGCAGTCCCCTGGCAAGGTCAACCAGTTTATCAAAATGCTCTTCCATCATGGCGCTGGGATGATAGAGCTCGAAACCATCCAACCCTCCCTCCAGCATAGTTTCAATAAGCGCCTTCTGCGCCTCAAAATTGCCGCGGGCGTAACCTGCCGGATGAGCCAGAAGAATAATCCCCCCTGCATTATGAACCGCATCCCGAACTTCAGCCATGCTGGCCCAGCCCCATGGATCCTGCACATCCCGCTCTGCCTCACGCACTGCCTCGGAGACTTTCCCGGAAGCAGTCTTCATGTCCGGAAGGCCGACCAGTTCCATAAGCGCCCCGCGGGCAAACCATTTATTCATAACCGGAGCCGGATGCGTTCTATATCGGACCGACAGCCGCTTCTCAAGATCTTCCCGGCAGATGCCATAGCGCCGCTCAAGCACAGGCATGATCCTGTCAAAATTTAAGGCATAGCGGGAAAACTGACGTTTACACAAATCGCGCAACAAGACGTTGCCGGGATCAAAGCCAATGGCCACGAAATGGTATTCAACGCCATCGCGCATCGCGTCAAATTCGCATCCGTTAATAAAACGCATGCCAAGTTGTTCGGCCCTGACGCGGCAGCGTTCCAACCCATCCACAGAGTTGTGGTCAGTCAATGCCAATACACCGACGCCCCGCTCCGCTTCTTTCTCTGCAAGCTCTTCGGGCGTAACCCAACCGTCTACAGAAAACAGTGAATGACAATGGAGGTCTACAAACATGTCCTTATAATACCTTTTCGAGGAAAGAAGACAACGCCAGCGCGCTGCCGCGACTCATGACGCGTTTTTCCGAAAATCACTGAGAAAGAAAAACACAAACAGCGCCAGCAGAATAACCGCGCCGGCAACACCAAAGGCGGACCCGTGCTCAAGCTCGCCTTCCGTTACAGGGATATGCCCGCCGATAAGCCGGTTATAGATAACCCCGAGGACCAAGCTGAATACTGCAATCACCAGGACATACACCAGCGCCACCTTTTTACCCAGCTCTCGCATCACAGCCCCCAGGGTTGCAAGGTTAGTAGCCGGACCTGCCATCAGGAACACAAGCGCGGCTCCAGTCGGCATTCCGGCAAGAACAAGGGAAGCTGCGATAGGAACGGATGCGGTGGCGCATACATAAAAGGGCAGAGATATAACAAGCATCATCAGCATGCCGGTCAGACCGGATGTAAGAGGATTACCCGCAAGCGTTCCAGGCTCAACAAGAGTGCTGATAGCCGCAGAAATCAACACGCCGACAACAACCCATTTCCATATACTGCGAAGCAGATCGTTTAATCCGAAATCAATCATTTTCCTCAACCTGCCCCATGCCGACAACCTGGCAGACTGTCCCTCTGAGGTGGAAACACCTTTTAAATGCTCCTCGTTGCGTGTGATGGCATTAACAATTACCCCGCCGGTTATACCTGTAATGAATGCGCTTAGAACCTTGAATATCGCAAAGGGTAATCCGAGAAAAACAGAACTTACTACAACCGAATCCACGCCTGTCTGCGGTGTACTGATAAGGAATCCCACCGCGGCGCCCTTGGAGGCTCCATCCCTTTTGAGTCCTATCGCCGTGGGGATTACACCGCAGGAGCAAAGCGGCATGGGCACACCTAACATAACTGCTTTCACAACGTTAGAGAAGCTGCCCTTGCCTAGATGACGTCGAACGAAATCCCTGGGCATGAATGCGTGAAGGAGCCCCCCGACCAAAGTCCCCAGCAAAAGCCATGGAGCAAGTTCAGTAAGAACGCCCCATACGTTCCATAAGTAGCGCGATATATCTGTCATCTATCAATCATCCGTTAATCCATTCTATTTCCAGAAAATCTATTACCAGGTATCATATGACCTTATCTTTCTCCTGTTTTCAGGCGCCGTATACAGTTCTTCCCCAACATTCCTTAATTATACCTGCCAATGACATCACATGCAATAGCATTAAGGTTATTGACATACTAATCTTATTGCCTGTATCATTAATATTGAGAATTCGGAAGGCGGGAAAACTCCACCGACTTCATGCGGTTGGCTAAATAGATCTAATAAACAATAACATGAACGCGCAGATCAATACATTAAAGCAACAAAACAATGCAGTAATACTCGCTCACAACTATCAACGCCCCGAGATCCAGGATATCGCGGACTTTGTCGGAGATTCACTGGGGCTCAGCAGAAAGGCCGCGGCAACTGAAGCAGACGTCATCGTATTCTGTGGGGTCTACTTCATGGCGGAAACCGCCAAGATACTTTCCCCCAAAAAAACCGTCCTGATACCCGACCCGGAGGCAGGATGCCCCATGGTAAACATGGCGCCCCTCCAGGGTGTTTTGAAACTGAAGAAAGAACACCCCTCGGCGCTGGTGGTTACCTACGTTAATTCCAGCGCAGAGGTGAAAGCGCAAAGTGACTACTGCTGCACTTCCGCAAACGCAGTCCAGATCATCCAATCCATTCCGGAAGAAAGACAGATAATCTTTGTCCCCGACCAGCACCTCGGCGCGTTCGTCAGGCAACAGACTGGCCGGGATCTGATTCTCTATCCTGGCTATTGCCCCACCCACGCCCGAATCACTGCGGCCGACGTGCAGAAGGCTAAGCGGAAACATCCGGAGGCCTCTGTAATAGTCCACCCGGAATGCAGACAGGATGTGGTCCAACTAGCTGACGCGGCTCTTTCAACAAGCGGCATGCTCCGATACACCTCAGAATCAGATTCAAGTGAATTCATAGTAGGGACAGAAACCGACATGCTCTACAGATTGCAGAAGGAAAACCCCCGGAAGTTCTTCTATCCGGCTGCAACCGTGGCGACCTGTCCCAACATGAAAAAGATAACGATGGAAAAGATTCTCTGGTCATTGCAGGATATGCAGCATAATGTGGAAGTGGACACAGAAACAGCGCGTAAAGCCTTTCAGGCCGTGCAACGTATGGTGGAGATAACAGGACCATGAGAACTTTGCCAAGACCAGATCCACGGATCACTTTGATACCGGCAGTTGCTGCCTCGCTTCTGCTTGCCGCCGGATGCGCATCCACCCCCCAACAAAAGGAAAAAGGAACCGCGCCACCCTGCTCAACAGGCATGCAAGCCGATCTTCCGGTCCTTAACGAAAATTCCACCCCCAATGACTACCTCGCCTACGCGGCCCTTAACAACGCGGGCCTCAAAGCGGCTTTCCACAAATGGAAAGCCGCATTGGAACGTGTTCCCCAAGCCAGAGGGCTGCCCGACCCCAGATTTAACTATGCCTATTTCATCCAAAACATTGAAACACGTGTCGGACCGCAGGAGCACACACTGGGATTGCAACAGATGTTCCCCTGGTTTGGAAAACTGAAATACCGGGGCGATGCAGCAGCAGCCTCAGCGGCAGCAGCAGAACAGAGTTACGAATACATCAAACTCAAGCTCTTTGAACGGGTTATAAGAGCTTACCACGAATACTGGTACCTCGGGCGCGCAATCACCATAACCAAACAACACAACGCGCTTGTTGCCAACATGGAAGAGGTTGCTCGAACGCGTTACAAGGCGGGAACGGTCCCGCATAGTGTCGTTATACAGACCCAGGTAGAACTCGGCAAATTGGAAGATCGTGTAGAATCTCTAAAATCCCTTCGCCCTGCCATGGCCGCGAAATTGAATTCAGCCCTCAACCGGGAATCCGGACTGGCCCTGCCATGGCCGGAATCAATTCCGGAAACACCGGCGGCGCTCAACAAAAACACTGCACTCGAACAGTTAAAGCAGCAGAACCCTGAAATACTCAGGCTCAGACACATGGCCCAAAAAGAAAAAGCCGGACTCAAGCTGGCTCAAAAGAGCTACTATCCCGATGTTACTTTAGGCTTCGATTATATCATCACGGACGACGCGCTCAACCCGGACCTGAAGGACAGCGGGAAAGACCCACTCCTTGCAAAAGTCTCTATCAATCTTCCGGTATGGCGGGGTAAATACAGCGCGGCTGCAAGGGAAGCCGGACTGAAGCACAAGGCAGCCGAGCAGCAACTCCTTGATACGCAAAGACGACTCGAGTCGGACCTGCAACTGGCCATTTACCACCTGCGCGATGCGGAACGGAAAATCGGCCTGTACGGCGATACGCTCATCCCCAAGGCCCGGCAGTCCCTCGAAGTCACCCGTAGAAACTTCGAAACCGGCAAAGCAACATTTATGTCGCTGGTAAATGCCGAACGAATGCTCCTTGAGTTTCGGCTTGAACACGTCCGGACAAAAGCCGACCGGGGCCTGAGGCTTGCGGAAATCCAACACCTGACGGGGACTGAAACTAGCCACTGGAAAAAGACTGCGCGGGAAAAGAATCACAAGACAGACGCGGAACGGAAAAAGGGAGTCGAACAACACCTGATTCCTGCCGACAACTCCGAAAGGAGATCAGAATGAATAAAAAACAAAAACAGAAAGCGGTGATAATAGCTATGGCTGCACTGCTTTTGCTCATGACATTCTTCGCCGGGTTTCTTGTGTCAAAACACGGCGCCGCACCTCGCGAAAATAAAAATGACATGCTCAAAAACAAATCCACGGCTGGCGAGACGCAGACGGAATCCTCAGGCAAAACACAAACCTGGACCTGTTCCATGCACCCGCAGATCCGGCTCCCCGAACCCGGCAAATGCCCTATCTGCCATATGAACCTTATCCCACTCGAAGATGAAGAGACCGGGGAAGCGCCAAGGCGCCTGACTATCAGTGAATACGCCAGGACGCTCATGAAATTGAACACATTCCCCGTGCAACGCAAATTTGTTGAAGCCGAAGTCCGGATGGTAGGCAAAGTTGATTACGACGAAACCCGCGTTTCCCATATAACAGCATGGGTGCCGGGGCGGCTTGAGCGGCTCTTTGTCGATTACACGGGCATACCTGTCATAAAAGGCGATCACATGGTCAGGATCTACAGCCCCGAACTCCTCAGCGCACAAGAAGAGCTGCTCCAGGCAATAGTAGCTGTAGATGAACTGGATAAAAGTCAAAGGTCTGTTATCCGTAAAACTTCCAGGGCAACTGTCAAAGCCGTACGCGAGAAACTGCGCCTTTGGGGCCTGAAAAAGGAGCAGATTCAAAAAATCATAGAACGAGGGAAACCGCAGGATACGCTGACAATATATGCGCCCGACAGCGGCATAGTAATCGACAAAAATGCACAGGAAGGAATGTATGTAGACACGGGCGCTAGAATCTATACCATAGCAGACCTGTCCGAAGTCTGGGTCAATCTGAATGCCTACGAGTCGGATATCCAATGGCTGCGGTACGGCCAGCCGGTTGAGTTCACAACCGAAGCCCACCCCGGCAAATTGTTTAAAGGCACGATATCGTTCATACACCCCGTGCTTGACGAATCCACACGTACGGTAAAAATCCGACTGAATGTCCTTAATAAAAAAGGCATACTTAAACCGGGCATGTTTGTGCGCGCCACAGCAAAGTCAGACCTTGCCGCCGGTGGCAAGGTCATGGCACCGTCTCTTAAAGGCAAATGGATCTGCCCGATGCATCCGGGCATAGTAAAAGACGGGGCTGGAAGCTGTGACGTGTGCGAAATGTCTTTGGTCCAGGCCAAAAAACTTGGCTACAACGTTGCCGATCCGGACGCGGAAGATATGCCTATTGTAATTCCGGCATCAGCGCCGCTTCTGACCGGCAAACGCGCCGTAGTCTACGTGGAAGTTCCGGACGCGAAAAGCCCCACTTACGAGGGGCGCGAAGTGCACCTGGGGCCTCGCGCCGGAAGTCACTATATTGTGAAACACGGGCTTTCCGAAGGCGAACATGTTGTGACACAAGGAGCCTTTAAACTTGATGCCGAACTCCAGATCAGGGCTAAACCCTCTATGATGACCGCTGAAGACCCGAAGACCTCCCCGGTCCAGAAGCAGCATTCCGAACATACCGGACATGAAAAAAATATTGAACACGAAAAGAAAGAAACCGGTGGCCGGACAATGCCACAGACTAACTGCCCGGTCATGGGCGGGCCTGTCAACAAGGAGGTCTACGTGGACTACAAAGGGCATCGAATTTATTTCTGCTGCCCGGGTTGCGAGGAAACATTTCTAAAGACCCCGGAGAAATTCCTGAATGAAATGCGCTCAAAAGGCATCAGAATCGAACAGCTTGGAGAAAAAAATGAACGTTGAGCGCACAGGCGCACAGGAAACCCCGGAACAACGTTCCCCCATCGGAAGACTCATCGGGTTCTGCCTCCGAAATAAACTCGCCGTTGCTGTTTTCGTGACAGCCATAGTCGGGACCGGAATACTGTTCGCGCCGTTTGACTGGCAAATCAACGGAATTCGACGCTATCCCGTGCCGGTAGACGCAATTCCGGATACCGGCGAAAATCAGCAGATCGTATTCACCCAGTGGATGGGCCGGTCGCCGCAGGATGTTGAAGACCAGGTCACATATCCACTCACGGTCTCTCTTCTTGGCGTACCGGAAGTCAAAACCATTCGAAGTCTCTCGATGTTCGGCTTCTCAACTATTTATGTCATATTCAAGGAAGATGCTGATTTCTACTGGTCCAGATCGAGACTTGTAGAAAAGCTTAACAGCCTTCCGGAAGGAACCCTGCCCGACGGCGTACAGCCTGCATTGGGACCCGACGCGACTGCCATGGGCCAGATTTACTGGTACACCCTGGAAGGCCGGGATCCAGAAGGAAATCCTACCGGAGGCTGGGGACCTGAAGAACTGCGGACAATCCAGGACTGGTACGTTCGATATTCGCTTCTTTCCGCGGAAGGAGTAGCTGAAGTCGGATCGGTCGGCGGTTACGTAAAGGAATACCAGGTCGACGTGGATCCGGATGCCATGCGAGCCTACGGCGTAACACTGAACCAGGTCTACAGGGCCGTTAAGGCCGCCAACATCGACGTGGGGGCCAAGACACTGGAAATAAACCGTGTTGAATATTTCATCCGAAGCATAGGTTTTGTCAAAAAACTGGAAGATATACGCAACAGCGTGATAACCGTAAAGGACGATAACGTCCCGGTCCTTGTCAAACACGTGGCAAATGTAAAGACCGGGCCAGCAAGCCGGCGCGGCGCTCTCGACAAGGGAGGCGCTGCCGTTGCAGGAGGCGTCGTGGTGGCGCGCTACGGCGACAACCCCCTGGCGGTAATAAACAACGTCAAGGAGAAGATAGAAGAAATCGCTCCCAGCCTCCCGAGTAAGACACTCTCAGACGGCACAGTAAGCAAGGTTACAGTAGTCCCCTTCTACGACCGGACCGGCCTCATTTATGAAACGCTGGGGACTCTGTATAACGCGATATCCCAGGAAATACTCGTTACCGTAATCGTAGTCCTGCTGATGGTCTTGCACCTTCGAAGCAGCATGTTGATCAGCGGCATGCTGCCGCTCACTGTCCTGTTCTGCTTCATCGGGATGAAAGCCTTCGGTGTGCAGGCAAATATTGTTGCCCTTTCAGGCATAGCTATAGCCATCGGCACGATAGTCGACATGGGTATAGTGGTAACCGAAAACATCCTGAGACATCTGGAACGGTCAAAGGGCAGCTCTCTTAAACTGGTCCACCGCGCTGCAAGCGAAGTAGGCGGCGCAGTACTCACAGCCATGCTCACAACCGTGGTGAGTTTTCTGCCGGTATTCACGATGATCGGCGCCGAGGGGAAGCTGTTCAGGCCGCTGGCATACACCAAGACCTTCGCCCTGATCGCTTCAATCGTAATAACATTAACTGTTCTGCCGCCTGCCGCGCAGTTGCTTTTCTGCGGAAGAATCCGGCGCAAGCGACTTAGGCAGGGCCTGCTGGTTGCTGTAGCCGCAGCAGGTGTACTCACATGGATTCTGCTGGCATGGTGGGCCGGACTTACCCTCCTGCTTTTCTCCGGATGGGTACTTTTCAGGGACTACGTTCCACCGGCGCTTACCCGGCAGGTCCAGACGTTTTCGTCAATAATTGCAGCGCTCTCGATAGCCGTAGCCCTCGCCTCTTATTGGGAACCGCTCGGGCCCGAGCGCGGCATGTTGCGTAATTTTATCTTCGTCTCCCTCCTTATAGGCGGCCTGCTGACGCTCTTCAGAGTCTTTCAGTATTTCTACAACTCTATACTCCGATGGTGCCTGACCTATAAGGCGGTTTTCCTCGCATTGCCCATTGTTCTGATTGTCTTTGGAAGCACGGTCTGGCTGGGGTTCCCCACAGTGTTTGGATGGCTGCCCGGTTCAGCGCTCGCGACAAAACCCGGACAGTACCTGGCGCATAAGTTCCCCGGACTGGGCAAGGAATTTATGCCGCCCCTCGACGAAGGCTCTTTCCTCTGGATGCCGACAACAATGACTCATGCTTCTATAGGTGAAGCACTGGATATTCTAGAAAAACAAGACATGGCTTTTGAATCTATCCCGGAGGTTGAGTCGGCCGTCGGCAAAATCGGAAGGGCTGACACTCCGCTGGACCCCGCCCCGATTTCTATGATCGAAACTGTCATAAACTACAAGCCGGAGTACAGGACCGGCAAAGCAGGCAACCGGATAAACTACAAGTTTGACGAGCAAAAGGAGAAGTTCATCCGAAACGGCAGCGGAGAACTCATCGAAGACCGCGATGGTCGCCCTTTCCGGCAGTGGCGCGATCATGTCAGGACGCCGGAAGACATATGGCAGGAGATCAAAGATGCTGCAAAGATGCCGGGCACGACATCGGCTCCAAAATTACAACCTATTGAAGCAAGGCGTGTCATGCTTCAAAGCGGAATGAGAGCCCCAATGGGCGTAAAAATAAAAGGACCGGATCTTGCGGCAATTGAAGAAACGGGCCTGAAGATAGAAGGTTTACTGAAGGAAGTCCCATCCATCCAGCCAGCCACAGTGATTGCAGACCGGATAGTGGGCAAACCATATTTCAAGATACATCCCGACCGGAAAGCCCTCGCAAGATACGGCATACCTATCGGTGACTTTCAAGAAGTGGTTGAAATTGCTATAGGCGGCCGCGAAGTCACTACCACCATCGAAGGCCGGGAAAGGTTTTCCGTCAGAATCCGCTATCCGCGCGAGTTACGCGATTCTCCGGAAACAATGAAGAATATCCTTGTTCCCGGGAAGGGGGGCAGGCAGATACCGCTGGGGGAACTTGCCGAAATACGGTACCAGCGCGGGCCGCAAGTCATAAAAACAGAGGACACCTTCAAAACCGGCTACGTGGTGTTCGATAAAAAACCCGGCTTCGCCGAGGTAGACGTCGTGGAACAGGCAAAGTCTTATCTTGAATCCAGACTGGAAAATAACCAGTCCCCGCTCCCGGCAGGTATCAGCTATACTTTTGCCGGCAGCTATAAAAACCAGCAGAGAGCAGCTCGTACACTTTCGGTCATCCTTCCGTTTGCCCTGTTGGTTATCTTTCTCATCATATACTTCCAGTTCCGTTCCGTCTCAACAACTTTGTTGATACTCTCCGGCATATTCGTTGCCTGGTGCGGCGGATTTGTGCTCATATGGATGTACGGACAGCCATGGTTCCTGGACTTCAGCATATTCGGGGTAGAAATGCGGACCCTTTTTCAGATCCATACCATCAATCTGAGCGTTGCAGTATGGGTGGGATTCCTTGCGCTGTTCGGCATCGCAACCGACAACGGAGTAATCCAGTCGACATACCTGGACCAGGTATTCAGGGAACGCAAGCCAAATACAAAACAGGAAATACGGGAATCCACGATTATCGCGGCTCAACGAAGAGTCAGGCCTTGCCTTATGACATCAGCCACAACAATCCTTGCCCTAATCCCCGTACTCACCTCAACCGGTCGCGGCAGCGATGTCATGGTACCAATGGCAATTCCGTCCTTCGGCGGCATGCTCGTAGTACTGATAAGTATTTTCCTGGTACCAGTACTATACTGCTGGATCAAAGAACTCCGGATGAAAATCAAACGCTCATGACCGGCCTTCACCTCCGGCGATGCAAGGTTGCCGGGGAGATCCGGAGGATCTGTTAGGATGCGCTGTATCCTTAGCCCGCATATCTCACGGAATTTCGTAGAGAGAGCGCGGAGAGCGCTGCTGCGGGGACGCAAATTGATAAAACGCCGGAGCAGCCGTATAGACATACTGCAATCTGGCGTTTTGCCAATTCGTGCCCTCACAGTGGCGCTATCCGCGCTCGTAGCAGGAATTCTGAGATATGCGGGTTAACCATCGCCAACTCGTTGGAACGCAGTAAATGCGTTAAAATCGGCGCATGAATAGATCAGGCTAAGGCACACATCTGAAAAAAAGAAAAAACTTCAAAGATTTTCTCTTCCGGAGAGTCTAATAGTTGTAAAGTCCAACAACAGTGAGTGAAATCAGTGACAACCAACT
>CAYSRM010000036.1:0-15611 GCA_964433435.1 uncultured Victivallales bacterium | reverse complement strand
AGGCAAACAGCAGGCCGGCCACAACTCCGGACATCCAGCAGATCATGTTTTCAGTGTCGGGTCTCAAGGGATAAGAATCCCGCTTGGTGTTGCGCAGCATGTGCGAGCCGGAACGGCAAATAAGCATAGCGCTCATTCCTGTAGCCAATGCGCCGAATACAGCGGATGCCAGATTAACGCTCCATGCAGGGTTGGGCTGACCCCGGAATGTCACAAAAGAGAAAATATTGGTAAAGAGCCAGGTTATCACTGTCCATATGGGATACCCGGGAGGGTGAGGCACGCCGAGATAATCGGAAGCGACTGCAAGCTCGCCGGAGTCTTCCAGGGTAACTGTAGGCGCAAGGGTATAGATGTATACCGCGAAGGATATAATACACGCCGTCCAGAAAGCGCTCCAGTCAAGTCTTCGGAAGAAATGCTTACTTTCTCCTGCAATTTCAATTGATTCTGTATTCGATTCCATATGGCTACCCCATTCAGGTTCCTAATAAATACCAAAGCACGCACATATACGGCAAGCAATAAGGAACGCCCCCCCCGCACCCCATTCCTTGCCCACAGATTCCGCGGAGGATCCGGGCAATTCCTGTAAAATTTGCCATTGTTGATCTTTTTTCAGCGGCAGGTCGTGTCAGTGGCTGAGTTTAAAAACTATAAAAAGTGTAATTACGTAAAACGCTATATTGATCAGAGTCGGCAGGTCCGTAAGGAGGACCTTTTCAGGACGTTCGCCTTTTTTATGACGGTAAACCAGGTCCATGTAGCGAAACAGTCCGAAAACAACGAATGGAATACTGAAACCCAGATTGTGAGTATTAAACTTGTCGACGGTGTCGGGCCATAAGGTATAGAGTGAGTATGAGACTATTGTTGCGCCTGCAACCGTGGGAATCAACTGGTCCAGAAGGTCTTTGTCGTAGCTTCCCAGGTTCTTTCGATGATTGCCCGATGTATGCTCCGCAAGTATCTTTTCCTGTCTGCGTTTGCAAAGGGCAAGAAAAAGAGCCAGAAAAAAGGTGCACAGGAGAAGCCATGGGGAGATGACCACCCCGTCGAGCGCCAGCGCGCCTGCAATAGCTCTCAGGACAAATCCCGCAGCTATTACCATAATATCAAGAAGAGCCACCCGTTTGAGCCCCAGGTTGTAAACCATCTGGATTCCTATGTAGGCGACAACTACGAGTAGGAATCGAGCGGAAAGAAGCTGTGCGCCTGCAACTCCTGCGGCAAGCAAGGCAATTCCAAGCGGCCAGGCAAGGTGTACGGGTATTCTGCCCGAGGCGATAGGCCGGTCCTTTTTTTTAGGATGCTGGCGGTCGGCGGGGGCGTCTGCTATATCGTTGATCACATAGGTTGCGCCTGAGACCATGCAGAAGAGCAGCATGGCTAATAGAGCTCTAAAAAAGGAGTCAATGCCAAGAGGCGTCTCGCGGGTAGTATCCCAGTAGGCGAAGAAAAAAGCTGCAAGTACCAGTGCGTTTTTTGTCCACTGGGTAGGACGCAGAAGCACGACTATATCACGAAGCAGCCTTGCCATTGTCCCCCCTTTTTTGCTTCAGAGGCTTTCTCCTCGGGCCGTAACGGAAAACAAGTTTCCACACTATCCACAGGGCTTCCTTGAATATCTTCGTGCTCATTTTTGAATATCCGGATCTTCTGTCCTCGAATGTAATAGGCACTTCCCTGATCCTAAAGCCCAGCATCCATGCGGTGTGGGTCATTTCCACCTGGAACGAGTAGCCGTTGGACATTATTGAATCAAGCTCTATTTCTTCAAGGACTTCCCGCCTATAGCACTTGTATCCGCCTGTAGGATCGGTTACAGGCAAGCCGGTTATGATCTGCACATACTTCGCCGCCGACTTGCTCAGTAACAGCCTGCTGAGCGGCCAGTTGGTGATCCTTATGCCGTTGACATATCTCGACCCCAGGATCAGATCCGCGTCCTTTGCAGCTTCAACGAACTTTGGTATTTCCGACGGATCGTGTGAAAAATCAGCGTCCATCTCGAATATCAGCTCGTATTTTTTCATCAAGGCCCATTTAAAGCCTTTAATGTACGCTCTGCCTAGGCCCGCTTTGGCTGGATTGTGGATGGCATTGATCCAGGGTTTCTCGGAGGCCATGTCGGCGACTATCTGACCGGTTCCATCAGGCGAGTTATCGTCAACGAAAAGAATTTCAGCTTCAGGGACGATTCTGTGAATTTCCCTCGATATTGGTCCCACGTTTTCTTTTTCGTCATAAGTCGGTATTATGATTAGAATGCTTTGCATGGCTGAACTATATAAGAAAAAGTTTGTATGTGTCTAGCCTGATCTATTTATGAACAGCCATTGACATTATTGCGTTGGACCTCTGCGACCTTGTGCGGTAGGAGCCGGAGATTTCAAGGGAAAGGGTACTCCTTTTAAAAAATTTTCCGTTTTCGTTGCCGGGGATGCTCAAAAATAAGAATCGCTGCTTGCTTTTGCTTCTTTATTGCGGTAAGTTAATAGAGAGGTGAGGATTGCGGAAAAATGACTTATGAAATAATGAAATACGGGAAGAAGGTACTGAGGCAGAAAGCCCGCAGGGTTGGCAAAGTAACTGATGAAATCAGGCATCTGGCCGATGATATGCTGGAAACCATGTACGTGAATGATGGAATCGGGCTGGCTGCCGAGCAGGTGGGACGTTGTGAAGCGATATGCGTAGTTGATATCAGAGCTGCAAATGTGGATAGCGCAGGCTGTAAAGAAGCTGTTAAGATGCCTCTGGTAATGATTGATCCCGAAATTGAAGAAATTTCCGGGCAATGCCTAGCAAAAGAAGGTTGCCTTAGTTTTCCCGAAATATTTGTTGATGTGACCAGAGCCGAAGCTGTTACCCTTAGTTATACCAATCTCGAAGGAACCCGGAAGCGGGCTGAATTTGAGGGCCTTCTTGCAAGAGCTGTACAACACGAAACAGATCATCTGCAGGGAATTCTCCTGGTTGATAAAATGTCCATGGTAAATAAAGTGGCTGTGGCTGGACGGCTGAAAAAGCTTAAGAAACAGAAAATAGCATAGTGAACTGTGAGGGAGGCAGGGAAAATGGCAGACAGAGCGCTGGAGATTGAAAATTTTGTTAACAAGGTAGTTGAAGATGTACACAACGAGGCAAGCGATACCAGCGAACCTGCCTATGCGGGCAAAAAAGTTGACTGGCCTGTCAGTTGTACTGTGGGACCTGGCCTGGAAGGCGCAATAGCCTGCGAGACTAAAGTAGGTTATGTGAACGGTTCAAAGGGAAGGCTGATTTATCAGGGGTATGATGTTTTTGAATTATGCCAGAAATCATGTTTTGAGGAAGTCAGTTACCTTTTACTGAAAGGCAAGTTGCCTAATGAAAAACAATTCAAAAGCTTTAACAAAAAGCTTGTTGATTACAGATATCTTCCGAATACCCAGCGGATGATGATGAGCTTTCCGCTTGAATCCATGCATCCCATGGCAGCGTTGCAGTTGGGTACGGATCTGATGCGCCGCAGGTTGACTTGGCGGGATAATGTGCTTGCTCGTCCCTCCCTGGAAGACGCAATTGCAGCAGACGAGGATTCAATCCCTATGGAAACTATTCCTATGGGCGAAAAAAACGCAATCTATGAGTTTCAACAGAAGAAACATCGGCGGCCGGCCGGGGTTCTGAAAGCTGATGACGCTGAGAGTCTTGACTCCTGCTTTCACCTTGTATCCGGGCTTGCGACCCTTGCGGCTGGAATTTCAAGGGTAAGGGAAGACAAGCTTCCTGTTGAGCCGAACGCCGAACTCAGTCATGCTGCGAATCTTCTGTATATGATGACGGGTAAGAAGCCGACGACGGAAGAGGAGCGCATTATGGATATTGCTCTGATCCTGCACGCGGATCATGGGATGAACGCGAGCACATTTGCATCAATGGTTGTGGCGTCCACGATGTCAGATATCTATTCGTCGGTTGGAGCGGGTATAGGAGCGTTGAGCGGCCCCCTTCACGGAGGAGCCAATGAACAGGTTCTGCGCGTACTACAGACTATTGGGAGTCCTGAGAAAGTTGAAAAGTGGTATAAAGAAACCAGGGAAGCCGGGAAAGTTATTCCCGGCTTCGGGCACCGGGTGTACAAAACATACGATCCCCGTGCGAGAGTGCTGGCGCCTCTGGCGCGACACGTTGCCAGAAAACATGCGCAACTCAATCCGCTTTATGAAACAGCTCTCAAGCTTGAGGATCTTGTGATATCAACACTTGGTAAGGAAAAGGGCATCTTCCCGAATGTAGACTTCTATTCCGGTCTTGTATACAGCAGCATGGGCATTCCTGCAGAGATGTTTACACCCATTTTCGCAGTAAGCCGTGTTGCAGGCTGGAGCGCAAGGGTGCAGGAATACCTCCGGAACAACAGAATCTTCAGGCCGCGCGCGATATACGTGGGCCGCTTCGGCAAGAAATACGACCAGGGAAAATGAATGGGTAGGGCGCTTTTTTGAAAGGCTATTCCGGGTTGTCGCCGTTTCTTTTGAGAAATTCCTCGGTCATTGCCAGGTAGGCCTTTGATCCGGCTGAACTACGGTCATACATAACTATCGGCATGCCGTAGCTAGGCGCTTCGCTTAATCTGACATTTCGGGGTATAACCGTATCATATACCTTTTCGTTGAAATGGCGCCTCACCTCTTCCACGACCTGCGAGGAAAGATTTGTGCGCTTGTCGAACATAGTAAGGAGAATGCCTTCTATGGAAAGCCCCGGATTAGTTCCGTTGTCGTTAAGCTTTCGTATAAGACGGGATATCACACTGAGACCTTCCAGCGCGTAGTATTCCGATTGGATGGGGAGCAGGGCTGTGTTTGCGGCGGCCAGGGCGTTCATGGTTAATATGCCAAGTGAAGGCGGACAATCTATAATGATATAGTTGTAGCGACCGTCCTCAACCGCGGGGGTCAGAGCTTTGCTGCACCTGTGTAGGTATGAATCGCTTTGCGCTATTTCTATTTCGGCTCCGGCAAGATCCAATTCCGAAGGTATTATATGAACCCGGTCGACCAATGTCTCGCGCACGAGGCCATGGATTGAACCTTCTCCGATAAGCGTCCGGTACAAGCTCGATCCGCTTTCCTGGTCCAGGCCAAGTCCGCTGGTTGCATTGGCTTGCGGATCCATATCGACTACCAGTACGGTCCGACCAAATTCTGCCAGGCAGGCGGCAAGGTTTATCGTAGTGGTTGTCTTGCCCACGCCCCCTTTCTGATTGGCTATGGCAACTACCTTTGATTGGTTTTTCTGCATTTGATACTAAGTTCTGGTAGTTGTGATCATACCGGTAGAGCGCGCATATTTAAAAATGCCGCCCGCTTCAATAACCGGCTTTACAGCTCCCAGCTCCTTTAGTCTATGAGGCTTTCCTTCGCGGGAGACCTGCATGTTTTCGATATCGATCATCACCCGGTCTCCTGTCTTAAACTCTTCCCACAAACGGTCTTCAGTTTCCAGGGGATAAAGTTCGCCCAGCGAAATACAATTCCGGAAAAATATCCGCGCATACGACTGTGCCACGACGGCCTTGATCCCCGCGGCTCCCAACGCCACAGGAGCATGTTCTCTTGAAGATCCGCAACCGAAGTTTCTTCCGGCAATTATGATCGAGTATTCTGATTTAGAAGAGCCTTCCTTAACAAACGGAGGGTATGTATCCGGAAGCCCTGACAAAGCATGAGAACCGAGCTGACGGTATTCTTTTTCGATTGTAGGCACCAGGTTGAGATACTGGGCTGGAATGATCTGATCCGTGTCAATGTCGTCTTGAACGACAAACACTTTGCCGCTTATGGTCTTTGCTTGCTTGGTTGTGCTCATATTCCCTGTCCTGTTTAAGTTTTCAGGCGCGATGATCTTTTCCTTCGCCTGCCGAGGTGGTCAAAGGTCTCCGGGATCGGTTATGTGTCCGGTAACCGCTGAAGCAGCCGCTGTGAACGGAGAAGCAAGAAAGATAGCAGATTGTTTCGACCCCATTCGCCCTATAAAGTTTCTGTTTGTTGTGCTTATAACGTTTTCCCTTCCGGTGGTTCGTCCATAAGTATCCACCGGCCCTCCAAGACAGGCCGCGCAGGAGGGAGGTGCAATGTCCTCGCAGCCTGCTTCAGCAAAGATTTCTACAAGGCTTTTTCCGTCAACAGACTCGCGCAGGAGCCCTTCTGCTACTTCGGTGGTTGCCGGCACAAGAAATGTTTTTATTGAGACCTTGCGATCCTTAAGAATTTTTGCAGCCATTATAAAATCAGTCAGTTTGCCACCTGTGCATGAACCGATGTATGCGCGGTCCAGTTTTACGTCGGTCCTCTCTTTTGCCGGCGCGTATTTAGCCGGGCTGTGCGGTTCTGCAACGCATGGAATAAATTTGGAGACATCATACCGGGATATCTCGAAGGGTTTGGCGCGACTGTCGCCCAGTACCGGTTCAAACGGCTTGTCTGTGCGTTTCCTGACGTACTCTATGGTTTTGTTGTCGGGCTCGATAATGCCGTTTTTTGCGCCTGCTTCAATGGCCATATTGCAGATTGTCATGCGGCTCTCAATGTCCAGTTGAGCAATGATTTCTCCGGTAAACTCCATGGCTGAATAGTTTGCCCCGTCGACTCCGGTCTCGCCGATTATTCTCAGGATAATGTCTTTTCCGGTAATGTAGCGGGGGCGTGTGCCTTCCAGAATAAAGCGCTGAGTTGGGGGTACCTTGATGAGAAGTTTGCCGGTGCCCATGACAAAACCCGCATCAGTGTTGCCTATGCCGGTAGCAAACGCGCCCAGGGCGCCGTGAGTGCATGTGTGGGAATCGGTCCCGAATATCACCTCTCCGGGACGTACATGACCTTGTTCCGGCAGAGCTACATGGCACACACCCTGGTAGCGCGGAGTTCCGACGTCGTAGAAATGAGGCAGCGCCTGTTCAGCCGCAAATTGGCGGAGGGTGTCGATGTTTCGATGAGCTTTTTCATCTTTTGTAAAAATATAGTGATCAGGGATTATAACAACTTTTTTCGGGTCCCAGACCTTTGCTTTTTCTCCAAATTCTCTTTTAAAGATTCCAATTGTTCCGGGTCCGCAGACGTCGTGAGTCAACAGAATATCCGCATTGATCCAGATATTCTGCCCAGGTTCCACATCGCTATTGCCCGATGCCCTGGCGAGAATCTTTTCAGTAATCGTTCCGGCCATATTTCACTCGCTTCTCTTTTGTGAATAATAGAAATTCCTTTTTAAAAAGCCTGTTACCGGTTTCTGCTGCCTTTTACCAAGGCAAAGAACCGATCCTCATACTCTTCGAAAAGGTTATGATCCCGCAATTTCTTTGCAAGGTTTTTGATCAGATCCGGATTTTTTGCGGCTGCCGCAAAATCTTTTTCCAGCTCCTCGCGGATACGCTGCAAAGAATCCTTTTGAAGGAGAAACATCCCCTTGCGCTCCATATCGCGTACATTTGCCGGAACTGATTTCTTTATCACTTCCCAGAACAGTTTTACCAGGCATACATCCCATGGATCGTCCACTCCGTAGACCACTGCGCTGAGCGGATCGCTTTTCGCTTCGACTGATTTTCTGACATCTTCCGCAACTGCATCCGGGTTCTCGCTGATTATATGTTCGTTATAGTTCTCTTTCTTCAGGTTGTACCCGTATTCAAGAATTCGCAACTGCTGTTCATGGCCTTTCAGCCATTCCACGTATTCCCTCGCTTCGTCGCCGAACCCTTCTAGCACAGTGTCCGAATAAGCTTCGGGAGTAATGATCGTCGGCTTGCTGGCCTGTATCCGGCCTTCGCGCACACGCGTGGTGTTGGCCTTGTCCATAAGCTCACTGACCAAATGATAGTTTAGCACAGTGGTTCCGAACGTTTCGAGACTGTGCCGCGGCATAAGCAGCACCTGGGTATTATTAACGGCATACCAGAAATCAAATGAATCTTTTTTGTCCATAATCCATATATAATAGCAGAGGATTTATGTGTTACAAAAGCCAAAAGTTGGAAATCTCAAAGGTCACTGATATTCGCAGGATTGCGAAGAGAGAAGTCATCTGTGCAATTGTGTTGAATCAATTTCTATGGTTACGGGTCCGTCGTTTACCAGTTCCACGGACATGTGGGCCTGGAATGTCCCGGTTTTGACTTTCTCTTGAGTCATACATTGCCTGAGAAAATTGATGTAAAAATTGTAAAGCCTGCCGGCTTTTTCGGGGTGTGCTGCCTTCACGAAGCTGGGGCGATTGCCTTTTTTTGTGTCGGCACATAACGTGAATTGCGACACAACCAGTATTTCACCATTAACCTGCTGGACCGAAAGATTCATTTTCCCTTCCTGATCCGGAAATACACGTAGTCCAATTGTTTTTCTTGCCAGATAAGAGGCATCTTCCTCTGTGTCTTCCCTGGTGACCCCAAGCAGTACAAGATAGCCTTTTCCTGTTTCAGTCAAAGGCGACCCTTCTACCGCAACACTTGCTCTGGTAACGCGTTGTATAAGAGCTTTCATTTTTTTCTTCCGGGCACTGTTATCTTACTATTCGTGTTTCCGGCTTGACGGGAGCCTTGCTCTCCCATTTTCTCAAAATGAGAATCCATAGTTGATTCTTCTCTTGTGCTTGAAGCTTTAGGCTAATATTGTCGTATGCTAAAAGAACTGTCAACAGGAGGTTATGAATGGAACAGTTTACAGTAAGCAGCAATTCGCGGAGTGAGTTCATTAATATTACCCGTGATGTGAGTAAATGCATTGGTTCACTGGGCATGGAAAACGGCGTGGTTACGGTTTATGTGCCGCATACGACCGCTGCAGTCACAATCAACGAAAATGCTGATCCCGATGTTATGGAAGACGTCAAGAAGGTGCTTGATCGCCTCGTTCCATGGAATGACGGCTACCGCCACTCTGAAGGAAACGCTGCAGCGCATGTAAAAAGCAGTCTCATAGGTTCTTCTGCGCGAATTCCTGTAGAGAACGGGCAGCTTCAGCTTGGTACGTGGCAGGGTATTTATTTCTGCGAATTCGATGGTCCCCGCAGCCGCCACGTCTGGGTGTCTCTATGAATATTTCACGCAGGCCATGGGCAGCCCTGCTTACAGGGCCTACGGGAGCAGGGAAGACCCCTCTTGGCAATCACCTTGCCTCGAATGGCTTATGGGGCAGCAGGTGCTTCCATTTTGATTTCGGGGCGGAACTCCGAAGAATCAATGCCGGAACAGCAGGACGCGATCTGAGCCGTGCCGAACTTGAAGTAATCAGAAACAGCCTGAAAACCGGATCTGTTCTTGAGCCGTCTGATTATGGAATTGCATCGAAGCTGATTCAACGGTTTATAAACGCATACAGTATTGCCTCAGACGACAGGATACTTTTAAATGGTTTCCCCAGGGACGCCCGGCAGGCCGGCTTTGTATCAGGATTCCTTGATCTCAAGGCTTTGATAATGCTTAACTTGAGCGCTCAACTGGCAAGGGAGAGAATCAGGCTGAACTCCGGTGGTGACCGGACCGGGCGCCCTGACGACACGGCGGACCTCATCGAAAGCAAGCTCAGAGATTATCGTGAACAGGTGAATCCTCTTATTCATTTCTTTAAAGCAAGGAGTGCTTCAGTATATCGTATTTCTGTAGCAGTAAACAGCAAGCCTGAAGAAATGGCTGAAGAACTGGAAAAACAGGTGGTCGGACATCCGGCCGAGGAGGGTTAGATGGCGTTAAAGATTAATGGGCGGGAGATACCCGAAAGTGCAATCAGATACGAATACGACAGGTTGATTAAGTTCTATTCCGATCATATGACCGCTGAGCGGCTTAAAGAACTCAGCTCGCAGCTTATGGAGAAAGCCAGGGAGCAGGCTGTAGGTTCGGCGCTATTGTATCAGGAAGCGCAGAAGCTGGATATCAGGGTCTCCCGCGAAGAAGTGGAAGAACGTTTTCAACAGATGGTTCAAAATGCTGGAGGAAAAGAGGCTTTTGATGGAATGATGAAGAACCAGGGTTTGAGCGAAGATGTTGTGCGAACAAGCATAGAACAGGGACGCAAGGTTGATTTACTTGTGGAAAGGAAGCTTTCAGATATCGCTGATCCTACGGAGAAGGACATAGAGGATTACTATGAGAAACACAAATCGGATTATGTAAAACCCGAAATGGCTCAGGTTCAGCATATTCTTGTAAAACCGAACTCTGATGACGAGAGTGATAAAGAGACAGCGCGGTCCAAACTCCTATCCATAAGAGACAGGATAGACCAGGGGGCAAAGTTCAGTGATGAAGCCGCAGCTCATTCGGAATGCGCCAGTGGCGCAAAGACAGGCGGAAGCCTCGGCTGGGTACAGCGAGGAATGATATTGCCCGAGCTGGACGAGGCCATATTTTCTCTTGGTGTCGGCGAGATCAGTGATGCGATAGAAAGCCAGTTGGGATTTCATATAGTCAGAAAAACGGCGCATGAAAATGGTGGCGATGCCAGCTATGACGAAGCAAGGGACAAAGTGCGCGAATATTTGAGGCATCTATATCGGGGCAGGGCAATATCTCAGTTTGTTGAGGAGCTTAAGGAAAAGGCAGTTATTGAAGAAGCGTAGGATTGTCGTTTGTGAAAACGGGAGTGCTGATAATGAATAGCATGTCATTTGATCGGCCGCGGCCCTTGACGTGAGTGGATCGTTGGCTTAGTATTTCTCACTCATCTGTTATGTAACGGGGCGTAGCGCAGTTTGGCAGCGCGCTTGAATGGGGTTCAAGAGGTCCCGAGTTCGAATCTCGGCGCCCCGACCATTTCAGATTTCCGGCGCATTTCGCGCCTTCTCCGGCTGCACTGACACAGACCACGCAAGCAAAGCTGTCCTAGTCTGTGCTTAACCCGCATATCTCACAGGATTTCGTAGCTGCCTGTCCGCCATCCGGCGGAAGAGCGTGGAGAGTGCTACTGCGGGGGTGCAAATTAGTAAAACGCCGGAGCAGCCGTATAGTTTGCAGCAAGACGGCGGAAGCCCTTCGGCCTCTGGCGGAACGCCGACCCTGAGTGTTCCGGCCGTTTCGGGGAAGACGTCCCCCCCCGTCCTCTGCACATTCTATGCGGGGTAGTCATTTTCTTCCTTCACTTTGCATGTCCTCACCTTTTTGCCTTTAATTAATGCTTTGTTGTCCCTTGTCTTCTTTTCAGCCTTTTCATAAAACTTGTGACACTTCCTCTGTATGATATAAAAGCCTTTTGAATTGGCTTCAATAAACATTATGAAAGCAGGCAAGCTTGATGAAGAAATCTTACCGTGTTAATCCTGAAGCAACCGAATCCGCCTTCGGGCGCATATCAACAGATGCGGCTTGTTACCGCCCCCTTGATCTGGTTACCGTTAAAATCACAGGACGAGCGCATGGCGACAAGGAAGGCTCTATTCGCGTCTGCGACCCGGAGCAGCGTGTGTATATTGAAGAGAAGATCACTCTTGTTGATAGTCAGGCGGTTTTCACTTTCAGGACCATTGGCCTGCTGGGTGCGCATTACATCTATCTCAAATGGGAAGGGGAAAAACGTCATAGTCGATATATCAATTTCAACCTTGATTGCGAAACCGGCATTGAATCTGGCGACACGGATTTTGATAAAATCTACCCGTTAACCCGCGAAGCAATGCTTCGCGGTCGCCGTGAATACGAAACAGTAGCAGGTCGGTTTGTGGGCTATATATCGGCAGACACCTGGCATTTTGACGGAATCTGGCTCCGGGACTGGATCTACGGATTGCCTGCATTCCGGCACTGGGAGCGGGATATGGCTTGCGGTATCACCCGTTTTCTTGAGCAGCAGGAGCCAAACGGAATGCTCCCCGACGGCATCGAACGGGACGGACGCACATGGAGAGTCGGGCTGGAGTCCGATGTTGAATATATAATGGTTCTGGCTGTCTGGCAGACCTGGCAGGCCACGGGTGATGACAAATGGCTCGCATCTTCCCTTCCTTCCCTCGAAAAGGCCCTGAACTATGTAAAAAGTGATGAAAAACATTGGGATTCAAAAAATTCTCTGATAAAGCGACAACACAGTTGCGATACCTGGGACTTTGATATTGAAGGCGCCTCAGACGCGGGCAACAGCCGTCATGTTGTCGCAACCTGCGACCAGAGCGGATATTTTTTCGCCTACGAAGCAATGAGCCGCATGTACGCGCAGTTGCGAAACGAAACCGAAGCCCAGCGCTGGCGTGAAGAAGCGCAAGCCTACCGGCAGCGCGCAAACGACCTTTTGTGGGATGGAACCAAGTATCTGCATCATGTGCACCTGGATGAGATAGACCACGGAAATTTCGATGAGACAGAGCAGCTTGCCATGGGGAACACCTGGGCTATGACTCGCGGCCTGGCAAGCACGGAACAGGCTAGAAGCATCATTGATGAATACCGCAGACGCCACGCCGAAACCGGCGATGCTTATCCGTGGTGGAGCTTACAGCCAGGCTATCCGGATGAGCTTGGATACTTCACGGCGCCATTCTGTAGACAAGGCGGATACGCCAACGGCGGACTCATGCCCTGGGTCGGAGGCGAACTTTGCCGCGCCGCCTTTCAATGCGGACGCGAATCTTACGGTGTCGAACTTCTCCGCCGGTATATGCAACACCTTGAAGATACCGAGGGCGTTCATGTCTGGTATTGGCCCGACGGAAAACCCGGTTTCAGAACCACAAATGAAGTCCCGTACGCATCATGGGGCATGGCTGAATGGCTTAACGCAACCATTGAGGGGCTGGCCGGCATAAAGGATGATTCCTTCTTGTTGCGCAGGGTCAGACTCTCTCCAAGATGGGCGGTGGCAAACATCGACTATGTCCGCGCAACCGTTCGTTACGCGGCGTCAAAGGCATACAACGCTTACATCATGCAGATTGACCGGCAAAAGCAAACTATACGCCTTTTCTGCTCAGGCTCCGGCGAAACGCTAAACGCTAACATTCTCCTTCCTGACACCTGGGTTGTGACATCCGTCATTCAGGGTGATACCAAATTGAAGTACAACCAGATAACCGAAGATGCCTCCCGCTATTTATCCTTTTCAACTAGTCTGAAGAATAATTCGCCGATGGTGATTCAATGCCAGAAGGAGAACGGCAAGTGAAGAACATAAACATTATGCAGCTTAGCCAGCATATCTCACAGAATTTCGTAGTGAGAGCGTGCAAAGCGCTGCTGCGGGGGCGCAAATTGATAAAACGCCGGAGCAGCCGTATAGACATACTGCAATCTGGCGTTTTGCCAATTCGTGCCGTCGCACTGGCGCTATCCGCGCTCGCAGCAGGAATTCTGTGAGATATGCGGGTTAGCGCAATTATCGGGCCGGTACTGTGATAAGCCGGCTGCATGAATGTAGAAGAACGTGCAATAGAAGCCGGGCAGATGTGAAGTGGAGCAAGCATGACCGTAAACAGTTTATGAAAGCATACCGGAAAAGCAGAAAGACTAAAAAAGTTTTGCCGGAAACAGGGAATAAAGGACGGCACCTTCCATGTCTGGTAGAAAAAAGTCCAGTAAGAAGCCCGGGCAGAGTTCCAGTAAGCCCAAATTCCAGGAGACAAACATACCGGGTCAAACTTATTTTTCTGTTAGCCGCACAAGACAAACGGAATGGCGCGGTACTGGCAGTGACAACGTGCCGTCGCTGATGTCCACCGACTCGCCGGTCTTCTCCAGGTCGTACTTGGCATCCAGCCTCATCACGACGGCCTTCGCCGGCGACCACGGCAGGTCGACAAGTCTCAGCGTCCAGTCGGTTGTTTCAGCGTTGTAGTTGCTCAGCAAGAGGTTGACCTGATTCTCGTCCCCGGATATACCCGCGAGCACACCCAGCCCATGATCCAAATTGTTGCCTGTCACGGCCAACCGGTTCGGCGTTTCGTTTAACATTATCCTGTACGCACGGAAGGCGAAAAAAGGTTTCTGAGGTACGCCTTGGGCCTGATGCATGCCGTAGTTCATGACGAACGAAGAGTAATAGTTGGTCATATCCAGTGGGGCGTCCTGGAACCCGATCAGCCCTGACGCCGCCAATGCGCTGCCCGCAGGCCCGTTCTTGTAATCGAAGAACGCCTTTAAATTCTCAGGCGTAGATCGCATACGCTTCCAGTCACGCCCGAACGGCACCAGGTTCCATTCGTTCAAATGGCTTTCCGTATCGGAGAAGCCGTGTTTGTCCAGAATTTCGCGCACAAGCTTCGAAAAGGTTACCCATTCACCGGGACACTCAGCGTAGTAGTGCCAGGTAAAGAAGTCCAACGGCGCTCCGGACTTCTTAACGGCTCGAAGGAACTGCTCGGTCAAGTCGGCTTTGCGGCCGCCCATGCCGGCCATCGCCGGTCCCCCGATTTTCAGATCGGGGAACGCCTTCTTGATGATGTTTGCCGTCGCGACGTAGAATGCGATGTATTCCTCGTAGGGTCCGGTCCATTGCGATGGGCCGATGTCGGCTTCGTTCCAGATTTCCCAGTAGCGGATTCCGTGATGAAATCCATCCGCCCAGCCTTCGTTGTAGTGGCGGATGATATTGCAACAAATCTCGGCCCATTTCTCGTAATTTTCAGGCGGGTCTGTGTCGCAGCGATATTGCGGGTTACCCTGGATGCTGACCCCAAGCCTGTACACCATGCTGCAACCGCAATCTACGATGCTCTGAATGTACATGTCCGTACGGGTAAAACAGTAGTGCTCCGGTTTCGTATGGTCCAGGTGGAACAGCGGGAAGATACAGGGAATGTCCACCGTGCCCCGAAAAGCGTAAGGACAATCATGAAGCCGCACCGTGGGAAACCGGATATCCTTGAAGTCCTCGCTCAGATCGATCAGCCCTTCCCGATGCACCGGACCCACATTTGTCCCGTGAATATGCCGGATCTTACCGACCCGTTGCCTGTAGCTGACTTTTATCGTTGACTTTGCACTCATGTTTCCTCCTGGCTTCTACTTTCGGTGCACTATGGTCCATCCGTATGCCCTGTATCCGTCTCCCGATGCGCAACAATTCAAAGGGCACATATTGATAACAAATCCCTTTTCAGGCGGCAGGATCACCCGCCCGCCGGGCCTGTGCGTGTCCGCGCACAGGCCGGCTGAAACCGGTCTGCAGTTGCGCTTTCGTGAACGGAATGTAGTTCAAACGGGCCGGTGATGTCAAGTTCGCCGGCAAACGGGCAGCCTTCTTATTCAAGCATTTATGCGGGGGAATTGACGATTCATCCAAGGCATTCTGCGTTGCAAGGATATCGTAGTCATTTTGGCCAAACCCGTGCCCTTTCATGGAAGGTGTAGACCATTCAAGAGGAATGTTTAAAAAAAAAACCGCAAGAGGAACAAAGATATTCTTGTCTCAGAATTAATCAAAAGTTACGGTTGGCCATTTCTTGATACTATGATCCCAATATCCTCAGAGGACTTAATGGGAAACCGGGTAAGGAGATGCCAAATGAGAGTAAAGACAAAACTGCTGGCATGGCAAGGAGGCTTACTTATGGCTACGATTGTTGCATCATCGGCTGGCGAACCGGGTTATAAGGAACACATTCGGGACGGAGTCATCCGCAATGGCGACCACAACTATGAC
>CAYSRM010000035.1:0-15700 GCA_964433435.1 uncultured Victivallales bacterium | reverse complement strand
CAGATGTACAAAGATCAGGCCGGCGGCAAAACAGATCAATAGATATTCGCGAAATCATATTTTAAACATTTTTTCGAGCAGAAACGGTTCAGAACGCCATTATCCCGCATATCTCAAGACAACATACTGTTGATTTGCGGTATCCGCCATTTGAATTCGCCGGTCCGGAAGAAATGCCAAAGTTGTTCTATGCTCTGCTGCGCCTTCCTTTTCACAGCCTCGCGGGTGTTGAAAGCATTATGCGGGGTCAGGATAACATCGGGCCTGTTACGGAGCGAGGCAAGAGCTTCAACGGTCTTTAACTTATGCTGCCGGCCGGTTCTGAACGCCTGCGCCACTGTTTTTTCATCCTCGAAAACATCCATCCCGACACCCGAAAGCCGACCTTCATCTAACAACCGGGCCATATCGGATGTCGGCGAGAATTCCCCTCGAGCCACGTTTATGAACAAAGGTTGTTTCTCTGCCTTGCACAAAACATCATATCGGAAATACCGGTCATTTTCTGCCGTGAGATTCATAGCACAAACAATGATATCGGCGCACTTAACGCCTTCATCCAGCGAAACATATTCAACGTCTTGATGCTTTTGCACTATGTCAACACCAAGAACATCCATATCAAGCCCCCTGCCAATACTCACCACCTCATGCCCGATGTTGCCTACACCGACAACAAGAAGACATTTCTTTGAACATTCCCGGCCTGTAAGCCCGTCGCGATCAAATTTTTCAAACTGTTGCTGCTGAAGATTCAATTTGCGCATAAGAGATATCCACAGAAGCAATGCCTGCTCCGCGACCGAGCGAGCACAATAAGAAGGAAGATATCCGTATTGCTTGTGCGGCGCAATTTGCGCGAGCCTTGCAAGATGATCGTAGCCTGTAGCCCGCGCAAGTACCCCGTCAATTTTCTCCAGCCAATGGAATGGAATCTCAGACTGGGTCCGGATGCTTATAACCCTTGCCGGAACCTCCATTATGCCGCTTTCCTGTACAGTATCCACGGTATACCCGCACCCCATACCTTCAGCGGCAAATTCCTGCAGCAGGCGCCTTTCTTCCTCAAAAGCCTCAAAAAAGAAAACGTCTTTCATAACAACTCCTTATAACTAACCTGATCTATTCACATGATCTTGTTTTGTATAAATTGCCGTCAATTCTCATTATAGCCATTGACGCACAAGAAAACAGACAGGAATAACCCGTCTTACCCCAGTATGTCGGCCATTCCTGGCCGACTCTATTAAAACCATGGCTCCATAATGCGAATTGCCAACGCTGATAAACTACGGCTGGACTTTTCAGCTCTTTTGGATTATAATTATAAACGTGAATGGATAATAAAAGTTAATTTCGGGAATCTGCGTTTCCATGACAACAGAAACTCAAAATGTGGAACAACATCCTGCTTTTAAAGCTGCTCGAATAGCTGCTGAAAAAGGCAAGCACACGGTTATGCTTGATCACGCCCTGACATTGCTTAAGACATACCCGGACCACGCAACTTCATATCTTCTGCTTGGCGATACTTACCGCTTGCTGAACCAGCTCAAACTGGCAACGGTATGCTATGGTGAGGCGGTGGTAGCATGCGAATCTGCAATCTTAAAGAACTGGAGTCTGCCCGGTGAAAACCATTCAACAAAGCAAACACCTTTAAAGCAGGAATCAGAAGTAATGCTGCGGCTGCTTGAAATGCTCAGTTCTATAGGAATATCAACCCAGGCCCTTTGCAACATAGGAACCATACAGAAAGAATGGGGCAATACCGAAAAAGCTATAGCCGCCTACGAAAAGGCTTCCCTGGTATTGTCAAGCTGCGTACAAACCCTCTATAATGCCGCGCTTGCTTACGCGGAAAACGAACGATTTCATGAAGCAGTAACAGTCCTGGAAAAGTGCATCCACCTTGATGCCGATTTCGCGGAAGCATGGGGTTTGCTGGGTATATCCTATTTTGAACTCGACCGGCCGGAAGATACCGTCGCCGCATGCAAACGGGCAAAGACCCTTCGCCCCGACCTGATAGATCTGCAGATCTTTCTCGGCCTTTCATACCAGAAACTCAAGCTCTATCCGCAGGCTATTGACGCCTTCAATAATGCAATAGAAGACGACCCGGATTACGCAGAAGCCTACGGCAGTCTTGGAATACTTTGGCTGACTCTCGGAGAGTCAGAAAAGGCTATAGACGCCCTCACCGAAGCTGTTGAAATCAGCCCGGCTTATTCCGAGGCATACTACAATCTGGGCCTGGCTCATTACATGGCAGGCAACTACGAAAAAGGCAATGAAATAATGGAATTTCTACGCATCTCCGCGCCCGAAGAATACGAACGTTTTCTTCTCAACGATGGCGACAATTGGACCTGAAATTCCTGACACCAAACCGCACCCCCGCAACAAAAAATGAACAATCGCAGCAATAAACTCAAAGCAGCAAAACGGGAAAATCCGGATCATATTCCTCTAACTTTTAATGTCTCAGCCGGATGCTGGAACTACTATCCGCAAAACGAGTTGCAGGACCTGATGGCCGCGCACCCGATACTCTTCCCCGGTTTCATAAAGAAAACCGAAAACATCACACCCGCTTTTGCTCCGTGGCGCCGCGCAGGCAAACCCTATACGGATTCATGGGGATGCGTATGGGAAACAGCACAGGACGGTCTAACCGGCGCGGTGGTCCGCCATGCACTGCCCGATTGGTCCATGCTTCCCTCTTACAATCCCCCTTCGCCGGACCACCACGATGGATGGAGACCCATCGACTGGAACAAGAAAAGAAATCAGATCCAAAAAGCCAGGAAAGAAGGCAGGCTTGCCATAGGAAGTCTCAGGCACGGACATACTTTCCTGACCCTTACCTATCTTCGAGGATTCGAAAACCTTGTTTTCGACATGTTCGACGAAAATCCGCAGCTTGATGAAGTAGTGGATATGGTAAAGGAATTCAACATGGGACTGGTAAACCGATATGTGGCTGCCGGGGCTGAATGGATCAAGTACCCCGAAGACCTGGGCATGCAACAGGGCCCCATGCTCAGCCCGGAGCTTTTCAGAAAATATATCCGTCCGGTCTACGAGGCAATCATTGAACCCGCCCGCAAAGCCGGTTGCATTATCCATATGCATTCCGACGGCGATATCCGCGACCTTGCCGGGGACCTGATGGAAATCGGAATCGATGTTCTCAATATCCAGGACCTTGTCAATGGCATCGACTGGATGGAGGAAAACCTCAAAGGCCGGGTGGCTATAGATCTTGATATCGACCGCCAGAATATAACCCGTTTCGGCACACCCGAAGAAATCCGGCGGCATATCCGCGAGGCTGTAGAGAAACTAGCAGAACCGGAAGGAGGACTGATGCTTAATTACGGACTCTATCCCGGCGTATCGCTGGAAAATGCGGCGGCAGTCATGGACGCCATGGAAGAATGCAGCGCCAGACAAAAGCCCTCGCCATGATAACCAATACTTTCTGCCACATACCCGGCATCGGAACAAAAACCGAACGGACTCTCTGGAACAACGGATTGCTTTCGTGGAACCACCTGACCGAAGAAACTACCGCGCGTATACCCCCGGCCAGACGCAGCATGCTGGAACGATACTGCCGGGAATCGACCGCCAACCTTGCCGCCCGGAATACGGCCTATTTCGCCGAACGCCTTTCCCCGAAAGAAACATGGCGCCTGTATCCGGATTTTGAAAACTGGATCGCATACCTCGATATCGAAACCACCGGACTCGGCGCCGACCTCGACTGCATAACAACCATTGCCGTGTACGACGGCAGCGAAACTTACACATTCGTGCAAGGTCAAAACATGGACGAATTCGCCGATTGTATAAATCGTTACAAAGTTATCGTCACATTTAACGGCAAAACTTTCGATCTACCTTTCATACGCCGCCATATGGGCATTCCCATGAATCACGCCCACATTGACCTGCGTTATGTCCTCTGCAGCCTCGGATTCAAAGGCGGACTCAAAAAATGCGAGAAACTACTGGGCATAGACAGGAAAGAACTGACTGACGTTGACGGCTATTTTGCGGTCCTCCTGTGGCAGGAATACCTCAAAACAGGCCGCAAAGAGACACTGGAAACACTTCTGGCCTACAACGTTGCCGACGTGGTTAACCTGGCTGCAATATTGCCCATAACTTACAACATGAAAATCAAGGACACACCGTTCGAGAAAACCCACGAAAGACCGCTTGTTGATCTGCCGCCGATACCCTACAAGGCAGACCTGGAAACCATTAACCGCATCCGCCGCTCAATCCTTTAACCCGCCTGCTGCCCTTTCGCGCCCTTTCAAGCCTTTCGTAGTTTACTTCTTTCTCTCCCCCCTTCATCATTGGAAATTCCGTGCTGCGCCCGCCGTAGCTACCTGAGCGTAGGCGTGGTTGGATATTGAATATTCCCTACTTTCCCCTTCTCCCCCTTCATCATTGACCATTCCGTGCTTCCCCTAGCCACCGTCACAAAACCATCTCCGCCACACGATCCGCAAAATAACGGCCGCGTTTACTCAACTTCCAGCGCATACCACTGCGGCGTGACAGACCTTCCGACTCAAGGTCCTCAAGCTGCCTGAACCAATCATCCATCCTCGCTGCGGCGCCTTCTCCAATCCGATCTGCGAACTCTTGCAGATCTACTCCCTGACTCAGCCTCAGGGCAAACGCAAACCTCTCTCCTGCGTCAGCCGGGAGACTCAGCGTCTCTTCTTCTGAGACAACGCTTTGACGGGAGGCAAGCCTGTGAATATATTCATCAACTTCAGCAATATTAGTCTGCCGCCTCAGGCCGATTCGCGAAGATGCCGACGGCCCGAATCCGATATAGTCGCCTCCTCGCCAGAAATTCAGGTTGTGAAGACACTCAAAACCCGGCAAGGCAAAATTGGAAATTTCATATTGCAGAAATCCATGGCGCTCCAGAGTCCCCTTTGAAATGTTCAGAAGCTCCACCATCTCTTCGTCACGCGGCGGGTTAATCCCCTCACGCCACCAACGGCAATCCGGTTCAAGGCCCAATGCATAAACTGAAATATGCTGAACACCAGTTCGGCAGATCCACTCCAATGTTCGTCCCCAATTCTCTGCTGTCACGCCCGGCAACCCGGCTATTAAGTCTACGCCGATGTTGCCGATCCCGTTTTTCAGAAGCATATCAATCCGTTCCTCGACATCCGCAACGGTATATTTCCGTCCAATTCTTGCCAACACTGATTCATTAGCTGTCTGCACTCCAAGGCTGACCCTGTTGACCCCTGCGTCTTTTGCCGCCCGGACTTTCTCGGCTGTAAGAGAATCAGGATTGGCCTCCATCGTCCATTCAGAACAATTCTCCAGATTAACCGCTTTCTTGATCAAATAAACAAAATGCTCTAATTCCCGCTCAAGAAAAATCGATGGTGTCCCGCCGCCAACATATATCGTCTCAGGGCTCAGTCGTACGCCGCTTCGTCTGCTTGCCTGTATTTCTTTTTCAAGCGCCCTCATGTAATTTCGCGCGGCTTTTTCAGTATAAGGCGCTGACGCAAAAGAACAGTATGGGCACTTGCTGCCGCAAAAGGGCACATGTATATAGATATTGTTAACCATTGACCGCCCTACGATAACAGGCCCGGATCTGCCGGTCGATATCTTCCGGCAACCCTTTCCCGTCTGAAACCGCTATATTAGACTCCAGGCGCCCAACGCTGGAGGTGGCTGGAATAGCAAAATGCGCTTTCGGTGAGTCCAGAACAAAACGCAGCGCCACCTCCGCCGGAGGCATAATGCCTTGCCGTGTCGATAGTGTGAGATACAACATAATTCCCTCCATCTCAGACTCTAACATCACAACTCGTCGGAGCCACAGGTGATCACACTGATGAAACTGATTTTCAGAACCGGCTCATTCCATTCCCTCATCTATCAGTGTTATCTGTGGTTGTCCCCTCTTCGGGCGCATAATTGAGGCTAACACGCAAAACTACGCGTGACACGAAAAAATATCCATGAAAGCGCCGGCCGGAACGAACTCGACAGAAATCGGAAAAGGAATTCGCCACGGTGTGATTGACACCTTTCGGAGCTGAAAGTATAGTCTGGCAATAACTTTAGTTGAGATGGAGGAATAAATGATCAGCAGGTATACAGAAGAGGAAATGGGCGCTGTCTGGACAGAGGAAAACAAGTTCGCCACCTGGCTGAAAGTGGAGATTCTGGCGTGTGAGGCCATGAACAAGCTTGGGCTTATACCTGAAGCAGACCTCAAGCGCATACAAACCCGGTCCAGATTCAGTGTCGCAAGGATCGAAGAGATCGAAAAAAACGTAAAACATGACGTTATAGCTTTCCTGACCAATGTCGCTGAATATGTAGGCCCGTCGGCCAGGTATATACACCGCGGGCTAACCAGTTCTGACATTCTTGACACCAGCCTCTCTGTACTCATGGTCAATGCCATGGATATTCTGATCAATGACGTCAAGGATGTAAGAAAAGCTGCGGCGGCACAGGCGAAAAAATACAAGGATACTCCGATGATCGGACGTTCTCACGGCATACACGCCGAACCGATCACGTTCGGACTCAAAATGGCCCTGATGTACGACGAGTTCGGCAGGGGCCTTGACCGCTTGCAGCGCGCGCGAAAAACTGTCGCCATGGGACAGCTTTCCGGGGCTGTCGGCACCCATGCCCATATCGATCCTTCTGTAGAAAAATACGTATGCAGGAAATTAAAACTTAAGCCTGCAGCTCTTTCAACGCAGGTTCTTCAACGAGACCGGCATGCTGAGTATTTATCTGCAATTGCCCTGGTCGGAGCCTCAGTCGAAAGATGGGCACAGGAACTGCGGCATCTTCAGCGAACAGAAGTTCACGAGGTAGAAGAATTTTTCGGTTCAGGCCAGAAAGGCTCGTCGGCCATGCCTCACAAGAAAAATCCCATTACAGGAGAAAAACTCAGCGGCCTGGCTAGATTGTTGCGAGGAAACATGGTGGCCGCCTTTGAAAATGTCGCCCTGTGGCATGAACGCGACATATCTCACTCGTCGGTAGAGCGAATCATATTGCCCGACAGCACAATAGCCCTGGACCATATGCTGAAAAAACTTGCGAAGCTCGTAAAACGCCTGCGCGTGTTTCCTGATCGCATGATGGAAAATCTGAACATGACGCACGGGCTCATTCACTCCCAGCAACTGCTGCTGGCATTGACAGACAAAAAGATAAGCCGCGAAGACGCCTATGAAATGGTCCAGCGCAATGCAATGAAAGCATGGAAGAGCAAAAAGGACTTCAGAACGCTTGTTGACAAGGATAGCGATATAACAAAATACATGTCCGAAAAAGAGTTGAACGATGTCTTTGACCTTAAAGCACATTTCAAGCATGTCGATAAAAAGTTCAAAGACCTCGGCCTGAAAACCTGACAATTCAGCTTTCTACTCTGTGCAACCAGAACAAAGCCCGGCCGGAACTTTCAGAACTGTTGCCAAAAAAGCAAAACACGAGGAGACCTGTTTGAAAAAATCACAAAGCAAGAAAAGATCCGCTTACGCCCAGGCAGGCGTAGATATCGACGAAATGGCCGATGGCCTCAAATCCGCCCGGCGGATGATCCAGTCAACAGAAAACAGCAACGTATTGAGTAAACCCGGCTCTTTCGGCGGACTGTTTAACTCGCCCGGCAAGAACCATGCGCTGGTTGTAAGCACAGACGGGGTAGGAACAAAACTTAAGGTCGCTGCATTGGCCGGCAAACATACCACCGTTGGCCAGGATCTTGTTAACCACTGCGTTGACGATATCCTTGTTCAAGGCGCTCGCCCCCTGTTTTTTGTGGACTATGTCGGAACATCGAGACTTAGCGGAAAAGTATTCAAGGATATCGTCTCAGGAATTTGCCGTGCCTGCAGAGCGAACAACTGTGCTGTTCTTGGAGGTGAGACCGCCGAAATGCCAGGCCTGTATCCGGAAAGCGAGTACGACCTTGTAGGCACAATCGTGGGCTCTGTCCCGAAAAAAGCCATTATAACCGGCAGCCGGATTCGCGAGGGCGATAAAATCATAGGATTCCCTTCCACCGGGCTCCATACAAACGGGTACTCACTGGCCAGGAAGGTCATTTTCGAAACCGCCGGCCTCGGCATTAGCGATACTTTCCCCGGCACAAAAAAGACCGTGGCCGATGTGTTGCTTGCCGTTCATCGAAGTTACCTGCGCGTCGTGACATCAATGATGGATCAAGTTGAAATCATGGGAATGTCCCATATAACCGGCGGCGGACTCATCGACAACGTGCCGCGGACGCTTCCCGAAGGCTTTTGCGCAAGAATCGACAGAAATACATGGAATGTCCCTGCCGCATTCAAATTTATCGCTGAAAAGGGAAACATTGACACCGAAGAAATGTACCGCGTGTTCAACATGGGCATAGGATTCGTAATTATGGTCCGCAGCAGTGATGTCGACGCGGCATTGAACCTGTCAAAACAGCACAGAGCAGGCGCAAAAGTAATAGGCGAAGTTACCAGAGGCAAAAAACAGGTCGTCTTTGTATGAAAGACGCTCTACCTGTCAAGATAATCAAGATCATCAAGCTTGTTTAACTGCCTGTTAAATTCATAAGCTCTGTTCGCCGGACTATCCCCTGCCCTGCCGCGAGTTCCGCGCGAGCGGGAAAAATCACGCAAAGTCGACCGCCTCTGGCCGGCATCTCTTTCGGCCACATCAAGTTGCCTCACGCCTTCTGCTATCCATCCCCACCGGGACACATCACTTTCAAGGGCCTCCTCGCTCAAGTCGAAACCATCGTCCGATTCGCCGGTTTCACCCGGTTCCGCCGCCTCGGCCGCCATCAATTCCCGTTGCTGCCATGTTCTGAAGTCCATTTGAACATTTCTACTAAACCCCCCGGAAACATCCTTGCCCATAGCCGTAGCATCCATCGCCGGGATATTCTCATCTTCACCGTCTTCCCTCATTTCAATAGTCCGGGCAGGGACAAAAAGCTGAACGTCGACATATTCGTTGCTCAGCGTTATGGCTCCGGATTTGTCTGTTTCCTTCTCCGGGACAGCGTTCGTACTGCTCTTATTTACGCTGTTCGTAGAATCAGCCTTCGATTCACCCTCCTCCGCTACGGCAAAACCAGTCCAAGCCGGAAACAGCAAAATGACTGCTATTATGTGATAAAAGCTTTTCATAGTATCTGTGTCCAAATGTGCATCACCCTCTTTTGTATAATTTACAAAAAACAGAGAACAACAGCAACGAAATTTCAGAATTGGCTCTCCATGCGCTTGACTTCCAACCTCAATTCTCCTATATTCCGCTCCGTCAATTCAAAAATAATTGAGGGCGATTAACTCAGTTGGCCAGAGTGTCACCTTGACATGGTGAAAGTCACAGGTTCAAGTCCTGTATCGCCCACCAGCCTTCGCTCGAAGCGGAGAGCGAAGGCTGTCACGCCATAGACGATTCAAACAAAGTGAGAATCGCGAAGGCGGACAAAGATCCGCTCCGAGACTACGGCTTGGCATGCCATCTGACTTTCATTACGTATATATTCTGGTCAGCGAAAAGAACCCAACTCAACATTACACCGGATGTACAACAGACCTCCAGCAGCGCATTCGCAAACACAATGCCGGCGATGTTCCCCACAGCTCGCAATACCGGCCATGGCGAATTGAAACAGTCATACGTTTTGCCAGCAAAGAAAAAGCCCGTGCATTCCCTGTACCTGCCTCGCCGTAACAAGCGAAGCGCGAAGGCGGGTCGGTTCAGGGCCCCTGCAGCTTCGCTCACAACAAGACCCCACCCAGTACCGCCTTTGGCGGTTACTCGCTCCCCTGAGAAAAAGGTATTTTCTTGTTCTTTCATATATTCTGAGCTACAAACAGATAGAGCCTGAGAGTCTGTAATTCGTTGAAGAGGTTTCAATGCCCAGAGTTTTTGACAACATTGAGGAGATCCTCGCGAAGCACTACGGCTTCACGGAAGAAGAACTGCATTACGTCATCAACTCCGATATCAAATATCGCATTGGAAAAGATTTGGCGGAAGAGGCGTCATGAGAGAATCAACGGGAAAAAAACAGACCTATCAGTCCGATCCGAATGAGGAGACAGATTTCCATCGTAGCAAGCGCTTTCGCCGAAAAATGCGACCGGGCGGAGGTTACCGCTCAACCGCGAGTTTCCAGACGGCAACCATAATCTACGACGCAACATATTGGTTCTGCGAAAAGTTCATTAATTCGCGCTCGCGCACTGTTGACCAAATGGTGCAGGCCGCCAGATCCGGCCGCCAGAATATCGCCGAGGGCAGTCGGGCGGCCGCAACAAGTTCACAGACAGAACTGCGCCTTCTCAACGTTGCCAGGGCAAGCCTTGAAGAGCTTTTACTCGACTACGAGGATTATCTCAGACACCGCCGCCTACCCCAATGGGATTTGAACGGCCAAGAAGCTTCCGCCGTGCGATCCGTCCCGCGCCAATTCAAAGCAGATCAGTCCGATCAGGCTGAACTCAAAGACCTTACAGATGCCGAGCGCTGGACTCTTTACGCGCCGTGGCTGGAGCACTCCGATCCCGCAGTTCGGGCAAACGCGCTGATTTGCCTGATACACCAGGCAAACTTTCTGCTGGATCAGCAGATTGCCGCGCTTGAAGAGCAGTTTGTCCACGAAGGCGGCTACAGCGAACAGCTCGCTACCGCCCGCCTTACCGAACGCGGGCGCAAACGAAAAGATCAGGCCGATCCGTCTGATCAAATTCCCGCTTGCCCCCAGTGCGGCAAGCCAATGGTTTTGCGCACCGCCAAAACCGGCAAGAATGCCGGCAATCAGTTCTGGGGCTGTTCCGCATATCCAGACTGCAAAGGAGTAGTGCGATTGTGAACACCCGCTTCACAGCAGAGACAAGTTGCGGACGATGCACTTGCGTTAGAAACGAAGATCTACTTTCAAATCCCAAAACAGCCCTTTTCTGCTCCCGAAAATGTCCGGCAGGCAAAATTCTTGACGCTGTAGAACTGTTCAAACAATGGGCGAAAGAGGGCAAGACTGTAATCAGCGGGTTTCATTCGCCAGTGGAGCAGCAATGTCTCAAGCTTTTTTTAGCCTCATCTGCAAATATCATTGTTTGCCCGGCTCGTGGAATTCAGAACATGCGCATACCTTCTGCATGGAAGCCTGCCCTTGAAGAGAGGCGAATGCTGATCATCTCTCCATTTGATGCCAAGATCAAGCGGTCAACAGCAGCAACCTGTAAAGAGCGCAACGATTTTATTGCCGACCTTGCTGATGAGATAGTGGTTATTCACGCCGCGCCAGGAAGCCAGCTACATGCACTTAAAAGCAAAGGGAGCCATCATGACAGCACAACGTAAAGCAAGACCTCTGGTTCTAGGATACCTGGAGAGAATCTCTAGTTCGGCTTTTTCTGATTTCCGCAAACACGTAAAGCTACTGGTTAGCGGTGAACAAGGAATATATGCGCTCTATAAGGGAAACAGACTTTACTATGTAGGCCTCGCAAGTAATTTGCCGCGCCGTGTTGATCACCATCTAAAAGACAGGCATGCTGGCAAGTGGGATCGGTTTAGCTTGTATCTCGTTCGAAAGGTTGATCACATCAAGGAACTTGAGGCCCTGGCCATACGTATTGCCAATCCGAAAGGCAACCGTACCCTGGGTAAACTGAAAGGCGCAAAGAACCTTGCACCTGAATTCAGGAAACAGATTGCTGATGACCAGAAAGAAATTCTGGAAAAGTTGTATGGGCGTAAGACTACACGCAAGACAAAGAAGAAAACTCCCAGAAAGAAAACCCGCACACCAACCTTAGCCCAATACGTTGATTCCAGATTCAAGATCAAGGCTTCTTACAAAGGTAAGACCTACATCGCCCGCGTTCGGTCAAACGGAACCATCAATTATGACGGCCATATATTCACTTCTCCTTCACTTGCCGGCAAGGCAGTTGTTAAACGAGCATGTGACGGTTGGAAGTTCTGGAAATACAGAAACAAGAACGGGGAATGGGTAAAACTGGATGAATTGAGGAATAGATGAGTAAACTTTTTGTACAATAGGATTTTCCAGAGCAGCACGAGAAAATGGCAGACAGCGCACCAAACGATTCCCTTGAATCGCAGGCCGAAGTCATTAGACTACTGCAAGAAGCATGGAGGCATGCTACCCAGATAAACCAATGTTTAAAACAAGAAAAAAGTCGAAGCCCCTCATTTTGAGGCGCAAGTCTGTTTGGTTCAATAAGTTGCCGACGGGTAGCGTCGTCAACTTATTGTCGTGTTCATAGTTTCTTCAATGCCTCCATAATCAGGGCGGTGCGGGCTGTTGTGAATTCGATGAATGAGTCGAAGCGGAGGTCTTGGATGTCGGGAATCAGGTGGCGCCTGCGGAAGTCAGCGTCGCGGGTTTTAATCCACTCGTTGAATGGGGTTGCGTTCTTGACGCGATTCTCGTTTTCTGGGAGAAACTGCAGATTGGGAAGATTGTTGTAGTTGGACGTGTAGGTGGCGATCTTCTCGGTGTCGTATCCGCGCTTTTTCAAGGCGCGGACCTGGAATTCGGACTTCGGAAAGATGTGGTCCTCGTGGAAGACGGCGTTCTTCCAGTCGCGATCAGGGTAGAGTAGAGAGAGCACGAGGTTCGTGTAGCGGCCTTGGTAGCGATACTCAAGAACACGTTCGATTTCCTGCTCATCGAGGTGGGGCTGGATTTCAAGAGAGCTGTACAGGGAGTTGGCGGGGAACTGAGTTGCGCCGCTCAAAGGCTTGAGCAGTTCGCGTAGGCGCGTCAGGGTTGTGTCCGATGAGCCGCCAAAGGCGTTCTTGAGCGTCGAGAATACAAACCACATGCGAATCGCAACTTGTGCCTCTGCATCTTCCAGCTTGGATGACGTATCGAACGAGGGATTTCCGCGTTTCATTAGGTAGAATGCGATCGGCAGCAAGGCCAACGGAGCGACGACATTCTTCGAATGGAATCCAAACCGTGCGATGAGGCGCACGGTGGTGGCGAGATAGTCCTTGATATTTTCCCATTTGGCTTCGATGGTCCGAAGGTTCTTGCGGGTGAAGTTTTTCACCTTGTACTGGATGGGCAGGTCCTCACAAAGGTAGAGGCATGCCTTCAGGACGAAGTCTTTGCCGAAGTTGTAGCCATTGCCAAGTTCGTTGATGGAATCGGTGAACTCGTGGATCTCACTGCGGGCGTCTAGATTCTCCCACTTGGCGGTGGCTGTGGCCAGTAGGAGGTCTGAATACTCGAGAGGCTGTCCTGCTGAATTGGCGCGAACGAAGACCTGCAGGACCTTTTCGTAATCTTGGGAGTTCTCCTGGTAATAGTTGCCAACAAGAGTCGTGTGGATGCGGTTATGTAGACGACCGATCAATTTGTTGGCGTTCTCGCGTTGCTCTTCCGTTAGATCTGAAAACTGATCCTTCATGTCAGATTTGGCATCCTCGGCATCCTCGAAGTCCAGAATGCGTCCGGCTCTGTACCAGAGCTGTGGCTGGTTTCCGCTCGAATTCGCATTCTCACGGAAAGCGAATCCGTAGGTGAGCTCCTCCGGATTCTCCTCATTCGGTGTCGGTGGCTTCAAGAGGTTGAGATGGAGGCGTGTCTTTCGCCAGCGGTAGTAGAAGTAACGGTAGTTTCCACGGAGTCCGATGAAGAGGGACGTAATGCGTTGTTGGCCATCGAGAACGAGTTTAATGTCTTTCGTGATCCCGTCCATGTTGGCTGGCAGATTGTGGGGATTCTCGGCGTCATAGGCGCGGATAAACTCGTAGACCGGCCATTGGTCCTTGTTCTTCTGTTCGAGCAGCCAGAAAAGAAAGGAGCCGATCGGAAAGTCTGCCATGATCGAATCAAACAGGCGTTCAATGCGGTCCGTGCCCCAGACCAGCTCGCGCTGAATCGCGGGCAGATAGATGTCTCGATTAACCTGGCGAATGATGTCGCTGACTCGTATCGGAATGTATTCCATTTGTCCCCCTGAAATCAGTATCGTTTAGGTATAATCGCCTGCTAGTTCATTGATGTAAAGGTTTTTCAGTCTTCCACGGCTAAGCCGCTCTATCAGTCTTCCACGGCTAAGCCGCTCTAAGTTAATGCAGTTTCACTATTTATCGTGAATAATGCCCTGTATTTTGGCCTTAGCCATTGATTTTAGGGCCTGAAATCGTAACCGTTAAGCTTGGTCGTTTTCTCGTTTGCCAGCGACTGGCCGAGAAAATAGAAACCAGCTTTTCCACTTTGACACATTCGTCGGATTCGCAAGATTCGCGGTTTACTTTCTTCCGCTTCTTGCTCCCGGCGGCAATCCGTTGTAAGGTCTTTGCTGGAACGATGGAAAGGGGTTGAATTGTGGCAAGATCGATAAAACCGCATCCCACCGCAATCCCAGCCATAGCGGGGAAACAGGCGGGCAGGCCACGCCCGAAGCTTTGCAACGAGGCGGGCAGGCATAGTTACAAGTCTTGTCTTAAGAAGGAAGAGAGTACAAGGATACATGAAAATCATGTTTCTTGATGAATCAGGTGACCACAACCTGTCGGTTATTGACCCGCAGTATCCACTGTTCGTCCTTGCTGGGATTATAACTGAGAAGAAGTACGCTGAGGGCGAGATGACTCGCAGGATTCGATGCTTCAAGGACAGACTTTTTGGCCGTCACGATTTTCCACTTCATACTGCAGATATCACACGCAACCGGGGAGTGTTTGAACCTGTGAAGGGCCGGGAGTTTCGAGAACGCTTCTATAAAGAACTCAATGAACTCATGCGGTCCCTTAACTACCATGTTGTGGCCTGCGCGATCAAGAAAGATGCCCATCTTGCAGCATATGGAGTAGCCGCACTTGATCCTTACATGCTCAGTCTCGACATTCTTGTTGAGCGTTTCTGTTTTGAGATCGGAAACAGAGAAGGAAGTGGGGCGATTGTGGCCGAGAAACGGAATCCGACCCTGGATCACGAACTTGATCTTGCTTGGTTGAACCTCAAGGTGCAGGGAACTCGCTACCTTCAAGCCAATGATATTGAGAGACGTATTGTCGGACTGAGCACGCGTCCAAAAAAGGACCTGGTGGCGGGGCTTGAAGTTGCCGACTTAGTGGCAACACCCATCGGGCGACATGTTCTTGGTAAACAGATGCAAGAGGACTTTCGAATTGTCGAGACTAAATTCCGTCGAAATCGCGAGGGAGACTATAGTGGCACCGGTTTGGTGGTTCTCCCAAAAGAATAAGGCCAGGACCCGCTACGCAGTTCCCAGCCTCTTTACATAAAATAGTGCCAATACCCCGGCGACGTCAACCACAAAATGAATGGTTTCGCCAGAGCCGAATTGCCCCAAAATAATCTCACCCCAGGGGCAGACAAGATAAGCACATTCCGCGGCCGTTTGGGCCGGGTCTTCAATATGGTAATAAAAGGTTTCCAGCTTCAAACGCAACGATTTACAATTACAATTCGCGATGGCGTCGGGCCGTGTCTCAAATCTCAAGTGTCTGCTTTCCCTCAGTGCAGATAAGTGGTTTTCTCTATTCCCAAACGATTCCCTTGAGTCACGGACGTAAAGCATTAGAATGCTGCAATAAGCATGGAGACCAAGCAGTGCCTTGGACGGGTTGTCAAATGTCAAGATGT
>CAYSRM010000034.1:0-15844 GCA_964433435.1 uncultured Victivallales bacterium | reverse complement strand
CCCCCGCAGCAGCACTTTCCACGCTCTCACTACGAAATCCTGTGAGATATGCGGGTTAGGACTGACTCGAAGAGTCGGTTCTAATGCTTGGTTCCCCGATACAAAGATCGGGATCTGTGACATGAAGCCGCGGGATGTATATATAGAGGGTAAAGAATCGGTTGCAAACGCTTATAGCTGGTTTCGGGACATGGTTATTCCCGAAATTGTCCAGCAAGTGCAGTCTTTATAGTATCCGTTGCCTCGCTCCATCCGTAATCACGTTTGCATGCAAGCCAGTATTCGCGCAGATCATTCTGCGTGATGCGGCTCAGCGGCTTGTTGCAGAACCGCTGAAGCTGCTTTACAGATTTGACATATGAATCAATGCTTTTTTTGCATAGCTTTTCAGTTCCAACTGTGATACGAATTTGTCATACAATTTAGTACTCATGGCATCTTCCTTTATTTTCGCGTTTATCGCGAAATCCTTGTCGGGTGGAAGTTGCCGACCAACATATCGGCACTATGCCATGAGTACGCTTTTTCAGCAAGAAACTGCCGCGTAGCGGCTTACTTGAACAAGCACCTGAACGCGACAAGTGAAAGGCTGCGCTTCGCTTGCCGTTCCCTTGCGGGCTAGGCGAATCGTTCTACCAGAAAGGCACGACAGATGAGTTTGAATAATCATTTGCAGATTGACGAATCGACTCACACTCGGCTGGAAGATATCTATGCACGGTATCGGCGTCTCTATGACGAACCGGCTAAGTGCTACCCCTTGATCATTGTGAATACGCCCGTTCAGGGCATGCCTTCATGGGAACATCGCCTCGCTGACCCAATGGTGATGCTGCGTGCGGAATTAGATGCGCTGAAACCACACTTGGAGATTGGGGACGACCGTGTGCCCACCGTGCGTGTCCAATTCGGCACCGCCCAGGTTGCGGCTGCATTCGGCTGCAAGATCGTTGTGCCCGAGAACAACCTCCCTGCTGCCGGTAGTCATGTGTTGACTGAAGCTGTCGATGTCCATGAACTGGCGATCCCGTCTCTTGATTCTGGATGGTACGGCAAGCTCACAGAGTGGACTGAAGTATGGAAAGAGAACCTTCCGGAGGGAGTCCATATCCAGCATCCAGATATACAGAGCGCCTTCAACTCTGCCCACTTGATTCGCGGAAATGACATCTTAACGGACTTCTACGATTATCCTGACGAAGTCGGTGTATTGCTGGACAAGATAACCGACTTCATGATTGAGATTGCGCGACACACCAAGTCGATGATCAGTCATGATCAGGACTGGTTCTTTGACTGGGGCTCACTGTGGAAGGGCTTTGCTCGAATCAGCAACTGCTCCATGCAGATGATCTCACCGGAGTTGTATTGCGCGCATGTGCTGCCGCGAGACACGCGGTTTTTCGAAGCCATTGGCGGCGGTCGGATGCACTACTGCGGCATCACCCACGCCGTAATTGAGGAGTTCTTCAAGGCCCCCTGCATTACTGGCCTTGATGTGGATTGCAGCAGGCACGATTTCTTCGCGCTTTGTGAACGCGCGCCCGCGCGCTGTGTTCTAACTCCCACTGGTGCGTTTCACGGAAAGTCTTCTGTAGTCGAACGACTTTTGCGGGGCGACTGGCCAGCGAAACGAAACATCATTGTCACGGTGTCTGCCCCGTCTGTTGAAGAAGGAAAGAGATTATTGGAGAGACTGCGGGAATCCATTCCATACTAGAAAAGGAGCTGAACCAGTTGCTTCACCGTACCCAGTAAGGCTACGCGATGCACGCCCTCACTGGTCCGGTGAGCACAAAGTTCGAAGGAGAAGAATGATGGCAGCAATTGTTTATCCACCCAGATTACAGCAGAAGATCCTGAAGAGTGAAGCGGCCGGCGGCCCGGCAGCCATGCTCAACGTTGTTGTCCCGTCGATAACACTTCCTTCCAAGCCATTCGATGTTCATATTGCAGCCCTTGACAAGAATGGTTATCCTTCGGTTCAGTGCGAGGCCAGAGTTGGCGTTGCGATGCCGGATGGTCAGACGCACGACATCGCTTTTCGATCCGGGGAGCCCTCGGTGGCCTCCCTGAAAGGGGTTCGCTTGCTGCAGCAGGGATTGTTCCGGCTGAGCGCACATTGCGCTGGGTTGGAAACCATATCCAACCCAACCCTCTGTACCTCGGACGATATTCCGGGAATATACTGGGGCGATCCTCACGTGCATACCACGTTGTCGAACTGCCACCCCGACAAGTGCCGTTCTCTCAATTTCTGCTTTACCGCAGCGCGCTATGTGAGTGCTCTGAACTGGGTCGCTGCTGCTGATCATGTGTCAAACGGTCGCTGCGATTTCTCCAAGTGGAAGGAACAGCAGACAGCGGCTAACCTATATAATGACGCACCATCCTTTGTAACGCTTCCTGCATACGAAGCGAGTCTCAAGGGCGGCCTGGGCGGGGACAACAATGTGTACATGTCTCGGTTCCCCGATATGTTTGTAGACGAATACGAGGATGGCGACGTCAAGACTCTGTGCAGTAAGTTGGCGGGAAGACTGCAAAAGGACGAATTCTTCGTCGTCCCACATCATACCACACGGACAGGGAAGCACGGAGAGATCTCAGACGAGATCTATCCGGGTCCTGAGGCCATGCCTGTCATCGAGATACATTCAAAGTGGGGGACATCCGAATACCGCGGAAACCCAAATCCGTTGAAACAGATTCACGATGGTCCAAGCTATGCAAGAGATTTGCTCAATCGTGGTCTGAAACTCGGTTTTGTTGCTGGCACAGATACCCACGCCACAGTACCCTCGGGCGGTGGGGAAGAACCCGAACATATTGATCGTTTGCCGGGGCTAACTGCAGTCAGATGCAAGGAGTTTAAACGCCAATCCGTTTTCGATGCGATGCGGCGTAGAAACTGCTATGCGGCGAGTCTCGAACGAATCATTATCCATGGATCCATAGCAGGGCATTCATTTGGCGAAACGTTGCATTTTGCGGACCTGACGACTCCACTACAGATTGATGTGCTGGTTGCTGCACAATCCGATATCTTGAGGGTAGCCTTAGTGAGAAACGGAGAGACGATTCATACAGCTTCTCCGGAAACATGGCAAACAAGATTTCTATTTGATGACGAAGCCGATTTGAGGAAGATATCGCTGAAGCCACGATCTGGCGCCAGAGTCCTGTACTATTATGTAAGAGTAACCTGCCAATCCGGTGCACAGGCATGGTCCAGTCCCGTATGGATTCATGAATGATGTATGGATATTCAATCTCGAACAAACTGTGCTGGTAGAAATGCATAGCGAACAACCATAAGCGCGAACTTTGCAAGTAAAAAAGCTTCTCTGAGCGGATTCAATAATCTCCTTAATCTAATCAGTAGATTCAGCTCCGTCTTAGTTTCAGTTACCTGGCTCTGGATCGACAGATCCAGCCAAACACAAGCATTTTGGTTCGTCAGGATACACCCATTGGAAGTGGGGCTCCGTAAGTCCAAGACAGTTTACACTCTCGGGACAGTCCAGAAACGCATATCGGTGTACCCTGGTGCTGCCCATTCAAGAGACGCTTGCTCACGTTTCTCAGAGTCGATTCGATCATTCTTGTTTTTACCGCCGTGTATGGCCTTGGTGTACAGAGCATAGGCAAGGATGAAGTTGATTCCTTCATCCGCGCATGCATCGGCAAGCCAGTACCAGTTGAAGGTGCATTCACAGCATACAGTCAGATCGCCTCTGTAGGGTTTGATCCGTGTCAGGAAGTATTCCCAGTCGTTGCCTTATTGGTATGAACAAGCTTACAGCCCTTTGAATCCATCAGGCACATATACATTTGTCTTGAATGCAGATCGATTTCGCAGTTATACTCAGCAGTAGTTTTATAGAACTTCATTTGGAGACTCCTTTCTCATGTTTTAGTTGTTTACTGTGATCCGGCAAAATCGTTTACGATTTGATTCAGGAAGGGAGACTCCTTTCATTACCCCCGACTACGACTATAAATAACACTTTTAGTAAAAACATCGAGCGCTTGAGGTAAGTTTCAACCCACTGAATGGTACGGCGCACCGCCACCCGTTAGTGGAAGCGTTCGAGAGGAGAGAAGACCATGCCAATGACACCCCGTGAAGTTGTGCGGCGAACGATACGATTCGAGGGATCGGATCGCATCCCCTACGCACTGACCCCGGAATTCGGAACTGATTTCGCCGGCGTCCGGATGAACCCGTCGCCGGATGCTCGTCCCAAGAGCGGTGTAGACGAGTGGGGCTGCACCTGGGAGAACATCGGAGTGTCCAATCTGGGGGAGGTCAAGCGACCCGCACTCACGGATTGGGCTGATTGGAGCGCTCTGGCCATTCCAGATATTCGTGATCCCAAGCGTTGGGAATCACTCGACGGGGCACGCGACCGAGCGGGCGACAAGTTCCTCATGGCGTGGGGCATTTCCCTCTACGAACGCGTCCACTTTCTTCGGGGATTGGAGGACACATGGGTGGACATACATGCCAACCCGTCAGAACTGGGACGTCTGATCGATGTTCTCGTTGACATGAATCTCTTTGCTATCGAGCGCTACGCTCAGGCTGGCGCCGACGGCTACATGTGGTGCGACGACTGGGGTCTTCAGAATCGGCTGATGATCTCGCCTGAGTCATGGCGGGAGATCTGGCGTCCCCGGTACGCCCGTGTATACAAGGCAGCACATGATGCCGGCTTGCTCACGTTCCTGCACAGTTGCGGCGACGTCACGGCCATACTGGACGACCTGATCGACGTCGGCCTGAACGTCATCCAGATGGACCAGCAGGAGAACATGGGGCTTGACCTGCTGGGGCAGCGATTCGGCGGTCGCATCACCTTCTGGTGCCCCGTTGACATACAAGCCACCATGACGCACGGAACGGTCGACGACATCCGTGTCTACTGCCGGAAATTGATCAATACGCTCGGGCGTCCGGAAGGCGGCTTCATTGCTCAATGGTACAGTGACCCTGTCGGCGCTGGACACACTCAGGAGGCAATTGATGCCATGTGCCAGGAATTTGTCAGCCTGAGTCGCGGACACAGAACTGACGAACCAAGCATTCCAGATGACGATTGAAAGCGCGCCTGAACGCCGTCGTTCTGCACAATAATATTGATGCGAGATGAGCGATTATGCTAATCAAAATTATTTTGGAGGTATTTAATGAACAACATTGATAGGATAACCTTCGACCCCGGAGTCATGGGGGTAAGATTCAGACCGCAAAAAGGCGCAACGGGAACTGCGCGAAAAGCAAAAGGCGCAAGGACTGACCCATAGCCCAACCTCATGACGGTTTCAGGTCTGGCCGCGACGGGATTCAGGTCTTTTTTCTGAGATTGCCCTCGGCATGAAAAAATGGGCTTTTTAGCCGGAGATGAGCCTGATAGTATCTTGCATTATGCGAAAGAAAGATACCCTTGATGTTATTGCAAGTCTGGCTACGGTGGTTTTCGACGCGCTGGGGGTTTTTTTGGGATTTATCCTGGCGACAAAGATCCGGTTTGACAGCGGTTTGATTCCAATCCCGAAGGGCCGTCCGGAGGATCTGTGGGCTTTGTACGTGCCCGGTTCCCTTGTGGCGACGATTATTTTTCTTTTTATTTTTAAGTCGCTCGGCATGTATATGCGTCCGCAGACAGGTTCTTTTACGAATAAAATTCCCAGGATTATACGGGGGACTTCAATCGGACTTCTGTTTGCTGCGGCAATGGGTTTTGCCATAAAGACAGATCCCCCGTTCTCGGCGGGTGTAGTTGTCATCGCGTTTGCGACTGTGTCTTTTTTTGTAACCCTTGAGCGGTATATTCTCTACAGGATTGAATGGAACACGGCGCGGCACAGCGGCAATTTCAACAATGTTCTGATCCTTGGTGTCGACCGCGCCGCGGCCCATGTCAAGCGGACCCTGGAGCGTGAGGCTATGCTTCGTTCAAGGGTTTCAGGTTTTCTGACGACCCATTTGAGCAACCGCACGGACGAGATTCCCGAAGATATGGTTGCGGGCTCCATCGAGGAACTTTCGGCGGTGGTCAAGGAAAGGAACATTGACCAGATTATTGTTACTGATCCGGACATAGGACACGACAGGCTTGTTCAGATAATGGTTTTCTGTGAAAAGAACATGCTGGGATTCAATGTTGTTCCCGATTTGTTCAGCATACTGGCGTTCACCATGGATGTGCAGACCCTTGACGATATTCCCCTGCTTGGCATAGGAAGGTGGCCGCTGGATCTTTTCTGGAACCGGGTTCTCAAGCGCAGCGAGGACATTGCATGTTCACTATTGGGTCTTATTGTCGCAGCTCCGGTTATTGCAATGGGGGCTGTCCTGGTAAAGAAAAGTTCTTCCGGCCCGGCTTTTTATGTGCAGGAACGTTGCGGGCAGAGCGGTAAGCCGTTCAATCTGTACAAATTGAGAACAATGAAGCAGGATGCGGAAGAGGAGAGCGGACCGGTCTGGGCGTCGGAAGATGACCCGCGGCGCACGAAAGTGGGGGCTTTTCTGAGAAGACACAATCTTGATGAACTGCCTCAGCTCTGGAATGTGCTTCGCGGTGAAATGAGTATGGTGGGGCCTCGGCCTGAGCGTCCTCATTTTGTCAAAAAATTCCGGGAGGACATAGTGACCTATATGAGGCGGCACGTATCAAAACCGGGTATGACCGGATGGGCTCAGGTTAACGGGTTGAGAGGAAACACCAATATTGAGGAACGGGTAAAGTACGATCTTTATTACCTTGAAAACTGGTCGCTTGCCTTTGATTTTAAGATAATTCTGAAGACTTTTTTTTCAAGAGAAAATGCTTATTGAGGTGAGGGGCATGATGCAGACTTCCTTTGTCGAGGTTTTTGAGAACGTATGTTTCTGGACTTGTGTTGTTTCATGGGCGGTTGCCCAGTTTACGAAAATGCTATGCGCTCTTTACCGGACCGGACGGTTGGATTTCGGATATCTGGCCAGCACTGGAGGAATGCCCAGCGCGCATTCTTCTCTTGTGACCGGATTGGCTACGGTCGTGGGCTTAAATGCCGGCTTCGACAGTCCCCTCTTTGTGGTGGCGATGGTTTTTGCGTTGATAGTGATGTTTGACGCCTCTACGGTGCGCCGGGCTGCAGGCATGCAGGCACGGCTGCTCAACGACATTATAGACGAGTTGTTCAAAGAGCACAGGCTGTCGGAGCAGAAGCTTGCCGAGCTTCTCGGCCATACAAGGCTGGAGGTGTTTATGGGTATGATTATGGGGATACTGCTGGGGCTCCTGGTCGATTCAATGGCTGTTCTGTACTGGTAAAACTGTTGAAATAATAGCATTTCCAGAAAATGTGTTCGTAAAAAGCGATTTGCATCAGGATCTTTTTCCTGAATTGGAGCATGAACTTTCATGGCGCAGACTTCGGCTGATAGGGCCGACTGTACATGCAATTTTCAGTCACAGCAGGTTATGATAATGGCTGTTAACGTGTTAAGAAGAGGTTGCGCGAGGCAATGGAATGTGGCATACTTACGCTTTTTTGCGGATTAAAAGGGTAAAACAAGCATCAAGGGAGTTAGTAACATGAGCGGTATACCGGTAAGTGATGTAAGAACCTTTGGACTAATGGGGCATACCTCGAGCGGCAAGACGACCTTAGCTGATGCGCTGCTTTACAAGCTGGGTGTTAACAGCAGGATGGGGTCGGTAGATTCGGGCAGCAGTATGGGTGACTACAGCGACGAGGAGAAGGATCGGAAAATAACGATTTCCGCCAAGCCGTTTACTGCCACGCATAACTCCGGAGGGAAACAAACGCGTTTAGTGTTTATTGACACTCCCGGTTACATGGATTTTTTCGGAGAGGTCCTGTGCGCCTGTAGAGCCTGCGAGACCGGGCTTATAGCTATTGACGCTGCTTCGGGCATCCAGGTGGGAACCCACAAGGTCTGGAAAGCCTGCGAACGGAATGGTCTTGCCCGTTCAATCGTTGTTACCGGTCTTGATAAGGAGAATACTGATTTTTCAAAGATTCTTTCCGACATCCAGAGCACATTCGGCGACAGTTGTGTTCCGGTAACGTTACCTCTTCCTGACGGTAGCGGTGTTGTTGATGTTCTCGGCGAAGGCGAAGCGCCTGATGCTTTAAAACAGCAGGTCGAAGATGCCAAGGCAGGTCTTACGGAGAGAGCTGCTGAGACCAATGACGCGCTGATAGAGAAATTTATTGGCGGTGAAGCGCTTTCGGCTGACGAGATAGCCGACGGGCTTAGAAAGGCTGTTGCGGAAGGCGGGCTGGTGCCTGTTTTTGTATGCATGCCTCTCAAAGAGTTGGGAATAGAGGAACTAATGGCAGGTGCGCGCAGATTTTTCCCTTCTCCCGGAGATAGGGAGCTTACTGACAAGGGAGGCGATGTCTTGAATGCTGACGCTAACGCCGAACTCCTTGCTCAGGTATGGCGCAGTGTGAATGATCCCTATGTCGGCCAGCTTTCGTTTGTACGGATTTTCGCAGGGACACTCAAAAGAGATGCGGAGATAATGAACGCTTCACAGTCTCAAAAGGAAAAAGTCGGATCCCTGCTGATTGTAAACGGCAAGGAACAGGATTCCGTTGATTCTGCGATGCCCGGGGACATTGTGGCGATCCCGAAACTCAAGAGCACAGGGTTTGGAGATACGCTTTGTGAAGTTGGTTCCGAGCGGCTCATGCCGGAGATCAAGCTGCCCAGCCCGGTTTATTTCATGGCAGTGTCGGCGAAGACCCAAGCCGACGAGGATAAGCTTGGGACGGCGCTTTCGCGAGTGACGGAAGAGGATCCCACTTTGAATTTCGAGCGGAACAGTGAAACTCGTGAAACGGTTCTGTCAGGGCTTGGCGATGCACATATTGACGTTGCGGTTAGCCAGATGAAGAGGAGAAGTAATGTCGAAGTGGCCCTGGATACGCCGAAGGTCCCCTATCATGAAACCGTTACGACTCAGGGGGACGGCCATCACAAACACAAAAAGCAATCGGGTGGACGCGGGCAGTATGGAGAAGTCTATCTCAAAGTCGAACCAAAGCAGCCCGAAGAAGAGGAATGGTTCGTGGATGCAATTGTGGGCGGTGTTATACCCGGAGGATTCATGCCGGCCGTGCAGAAGGGTCTTGTTGAAGGCATGAAGGCTGGCGCAGTTGCCGGATACCCTGTCACCGACGTGAAAGTAACCGTTTATGACGGCTCGTACCATGACGTGGATTCTTCGGAAGTAGCTTTTAAGATAGCGGCATCGAAAGCATTCAAGGAAGCTATGAGCAATGCTAAACCGGTTTTGCTGGAGCCTATCATGACAGTGAAAGTTACCATGCCCGACCAGCATCTCGGGGATGTTAACGGCGATCTTAATCAGCGACGCGGCAGGATCCTGGGCATGAGTCCGGAAGAAGGAATGCAGGTTATAACTGCCGAAGTGCCGCAGGCGGAGTTGTTCAAATATTGTGCGGAGTTGCGCAGCATGACGGCCGGACAGGGTTCTTTTGAAATGGAGTTTTCGCGGTACGAGCGGGTGCCTTCTAATGTTGCGCAGAAAGTTATTGCAGAGGCGCAGAAGAAAGAAGAGTAACTGTTAAATGCAGGTTGGCAGCATGTTGCGGAACAACCTGCTGTACATTTTTGGCCAGAGGGCCGGGTCGGGCATTGGTTGTTTTGGAATAGAAGAGGGGGGAAGCGCGAGGCAGTCCTCGCCCGTAAGTGAGTTTGTGGGAGAATCTGAGAGATTGCAGGCTATGTCCTCATGAATGCGGGGTTGATCGCGAGGCAGGGCAGAGGGGATATTGTGGCGCCGGGGACAGGGTCAGGCTATACAGGGCCGGGCCGCATCATGGAGAAGAGCCGCCGCTTTCCGGTTCGGCAGGGTCGGGGACCGTGTTTTTCAGTCGTTGTACTCTGAAGTGTATATACTGCCAGAATTATCCCTGGAGCCAGGAGTCACGCGGCCGGTTGATCGGAAACAGGGAGCTTGGGAATATTTTTGCGAACCTGGTTGATGCGGGGTGTCACAATATTAATCTTGTGAGTCCTACCCCATGGCTGCCTATGATAGAAAAGATTCTGGAACAGGGGGAACCTTTGCTGCGCGGTATTCCGGTAGTTTATAATACCAGCGGTTTTGAAAAGGTTGAAACACTGAGGCAAATTGAGGATTTTGTAGATATATATCTTACCGATTTGAGGTATGCTTGTGCGGGTAGCGCTGAAGAAGGCTCGGGATCTGCCGATTATCCGGCTGTAGCCAGGGCTGCCTTTAAGGAAATGTGGCGGCAGAAAGGCACATTGGAGATTGATTCGCGCGGCATTGCACGCAAGGGTGTTATATGCAGGCTGCTTGTTCTGCCCGGAAGAGAGCAGGAGGCCATTGAGAATCTTCGCTGGCTTGCAGAAAAATTCAATAGCCTGCCGGCTGTGAGCGTGATGGCCCAGTACACCCCGGCTTACAAGGCCGCTGATATGACGGGATGGAACCGGCGGATTACGGCTACTTCTTATGCCAGGGTGGCCGATTTTTTTGAATCCTGTGCTTTCCAGCAGGGATGGTTGCAAGAGATCGACAACACCACCGATGATCTGGTGGGGTTTAATATGAAGTCAGGAACAGTGTAAGGAGACAGGTTTATGAGTGGCCATAGTAAATGGAAGACTATTCAGCATAAGAAAGGCGCTGCTGATGCCAAACGCGGAAAAATCTTCAGTAAGATGAGCAAGGAGTTGTTGGTGACTGCGCGTGAAGGCGGTGGTGACCCCGACAAGAACCCGGCGCTACGTACGCTTATTCAGAAGGCAAAAGATGTCAACATGCCGTCGGATAACATTGATCGTGCTATAAAGAAAGGCACCGGAGAGGTTGAAGGCGTTTCTTACGAAGAAGCGGTTTACGAAGGTTACGTTGCGGGCGGCGTTGCGGTGGTTGTGAAAGCCCTCACTGACAACAAGAACAGGGCTGCTTCCGAAATCAGGCACATATTCAACAAGAACAACACTGAATTTGCGCAGCAGGGCGCTGTGACGCGGAACTTTGAGAGAAAAGGCCAGATATTTGTTGATTCATCGCAGGTTGATGAAGACAAGCTGATGGAACTGGTGGTTGACGCAGGCGCAGAGGACATGAAACGCGACGGCGACCAGTACGAGATATTGACTGAGCCTTCCACTTATACGGATGTCATCGAAGTGCTCGGCAATGCTGGGATACAGACGATCAGTTCGGAAGTAAGCCTTGTGCCATTTACGTACGTTAATGTCAGCGACAAGTCTACAGCCTCGGCGGTAATGAAGTTTGTATCCGAGCTTGAGGACAACGATGATGTTCAAAACGTATATACGAATATGAATGTTGATGACGCGATTCTGGAAGAACTGGAGCAGGAGAAATAGCTCCTGGTGATTCATTATGGCTGGAAAGCAAGTTAGTGTGCTGGGGATAGACACATCTTTGCGGTCAACCGGGCTGGGAGTAGTGCAGGCTGAGGGCAGCAGCCTGTCGGCTATTGAATATAGCAACGTGAATATTGCTTCAAAGGTTCCGCTTTCGGAGGCCCTTTTCCGCATCAGCGATTCTGTGCGGGCTGTTATTGAGCTCCAGCGGCCTGATGCTGTAGCGATTGAAGGTATATTCTATTGCCGCAATGTGAGAACCGCAGTTAAACTTGGCGAAGCGCGGGGAGCGGTAATTGCGAGCTGTGCGGCCGGGGGTGTTCCTGTTTTTGAATATGCCCCGCGGAAAATTAAACAGGCTGTGGTCGGGTACGGAAGCGCGGGCAAGGAGCAGGTGAGAAAGATGCTGATGCGGATGCTTGCCATGAAAGAAGAACCGCAAGAGGATGCTGGTGACGCCCTGGCCATAGCGATATGCCACCTACATAATGTGTCAGGGAGTCTGATGCTGGCAAAGCCGATTTAAAACCGAAGGCATCCTGGTGGAGGAATTTATTTCGAATGATAATGTATCTCAAAGGCAGACTGGTGGAAAAACAGCCGACGCATGTTGTTGTCGATGTAGGGGGGATAGGTTACGGGGCGCTGATTTCTCTTTTGACTTATGATAAACTTCCCTCGGTGGGTGAAGACTGCTCGATTCTTACTCATTATTATGTGCGCGAGGACCGTCATGAACTGTTCGGTTTTTTTTCCCAGGCCGAAAAGAAGATGTTCCTTATGCTTATGAGTATCAGCGGGGTTGGACCGAAACTGGCTCTCAGCGCATTGAGCGGTATGTCTATTCGTGAGCTTAAGGCTGCCATTCTTGACGCAGACATCAAGAGGCTGACGTCGATTTCCGGGCTTGGGAAAAAAACCGCCGAACGCATTGTTCTGGAAATGAAACACAGACTTGACGAAGGCGACGTGCTTGAGGCAGCCGGCATGGGAGAAACAGGCAGAGCAGACCAGAGAATCGCAGATGCGGTAATGGCGCTTATCTCGCTGGGATACAAGCAGAACGAAGCAAGCAGGATGGTGAGGAAGGTTGTTGACAATGAAGCCGACTCCCTTGATGTTGAAGAAGTGATAAGGAAAGCGCTTTCTTCATGAACCGGGATTGCTAAAGATGTCTGATAAACCCATTGCAGAGAGCTTTAATCAGCCCGACAGAGAACTGGACCTGAGTCTTCGTCCGCGGAGTTTTGAGGACTTTGTGGGACAGAGGAAAGTTTGCGACCGGATGCAGCTTGCAGTTGAAGCCGCCAGGGCCAGACATGATGTTCTGGATCACGTGCTGTTGTCCGGTCCTCCGGGGCTCGGCAAGACGACCCTTGCCCATATTCTTGCTAATGCCATGGACGTTAACATCAAGGTAACTTCCGGGCCGGTCATAGACAAGGCCGGGGATCTGGCCGGGCTTCTGACCAGCCTGGAGCGTGGCGATGTGTTGTTTATCGACGAGATTCACAGAATGCAGAAAAACGTTGAAGAATACCTCTATTCCGCGATGGAGGACTATGTCATTGATATAATGATAGATCAGGGTCCGAGTGCCAGATCGGTGCGTCTTGAACTTCCGAGGTTCACCCTGGTGGGGGCTACTACCCGCAGCGGCCTGCTTTCGGCGCCGTTGCGGGGCAGGTTCGGGTTGAGTTGCAGGCTGGATTATTACTGTGTGGACGATCTCTTCAGGATTATATTCCGATCTTCGCGCATACTGGATGTGGACGTAGATGAAAAGGGAGGCAAAGAGGTTGCGGGAAGGGCCCGCGGCACTCCGCGAATTGCAAACAATCTGCTCAGAAGAGTTCGTGATTACGCCCAGGTCCGGGCGGACAACAAGGTAACCCGCGAGGTCGCCGACAAGGCCCTGGAGATGCTGGATATTGACAAGTACGGGCTTGATGAAATGGACAAGCGTATACTGGAGACGGTGATCCACAAGTTTAGCGGCGGGCCGGTTGGACTTGGCTCTCTGGCGGTATCAGTTGGCGAAGAAGCCGATACTATTGAAGATGTCTATGAGCCATACCTTATCCAGGAAGGATATTTGCGGAGGACGCCCAGAGGGAGAGTTGTGACGGAACTTTGTTACCAGCGGTTCGGACTGGAGAGCCCCGGCAGACAAGAGGGACTGGGGATATGAACGGGAAGCGGCAAATGGTAAGTTGTATACTCTGAGAGTGTGCAGACAAGGCTGATCCTCCAGAAGAATGAAAAGTATCGGATGGAAACAGGAGAGGGACAGGTTGTCACTTTTGTAAGCCGCCTGGTTACTCGTGTGACATTTCGACGCGCGTCGTGATTCCGCTCTATATATCTATACAAATTCATAAGTCTTTGTTGCTCCACGATATAAGTAAAATCCTTCCATGTTGGTTTTGATCTGGCATGCTATATGCTACTTAAACTCCCCGAATTGAAATGGCTAAAAATTTAAGGGGGTTTATTGTTATGGCAAAAGTTTTAGGAATAGATTTAGGGACTACCAACTCTTGCATGGCGGTTATCGAAGGTGGGGAGTCGACGGTTATTCCGAACGCGGAAGGTGCAAGAACGACGCCTTCAATAGTGGCATTTACCAAGAATGGCGAGCGGTTGGTGGGGCAGGCTGCAAAGCGGCAGGCTGTGACCAATCCGAAAAATACGGTTTTTTCGATTAAGAGATTCATGGGCAGGCGGTTTGATGAGGTGGCGCACGAGATAACGCTTGTTCCGTATGAAGTTGTTAAGTCTGACAAAGGCGATGCGCATGTAAAGATTGATGACAAGACATATTCTCCGCCCGAGATTTCGTCAATGATTTTACAGAAGTTGAAAGCTGACGCCGAGCAGTATCTTGGTGAGAAGATTACTCAGGCAGTCATCACGGTCCCTGCTTATTTTAATGATCGTCAGAGGCAGGCTACAAAGGATGCCGGCAAGATTGCCGGACTCGAGGTTCAGAGGATAATTAATGAACCGACAGCCGCCTCTCTGGCCTATGGTCTGGACAAGAACAACGACGAAAACATTGCGGTATACGATTTTGGAGGCGGAACATTTGATATCTCGCTTCTTGAGCTTGGAGAAGGTGTTTTCGAAGTCAAGGCGACCAAGGGCGATACGCACCTTGGAGGCGATGACATTGACCAGAAAATTATTGACTGGCTTGTTGAGGAATTCAAGAAGGATCAGGGCATTGATCTTGCTCAGGACAGCATGGCGCTACAGCGGCTTAAGGAAGCCGCGGAAAAAGCAAAGTGTGAGCTGTCCAGTTCTCAGCAGACGGATGTGAACCTTCCGTTTATTACGGCTGACTCGGCGGGACCAAAGCATCTGAATATTTCCCTGACAAGGGCCAAACTGGAGCAGCTTGTGGAAGGTCTGCTTGACAGGACTGTGGGGCCTTGCAAGGAAGCTCTGAAAGATGCGGGAGTGTCCGGAGTTGATGAAGTTATACTGGTTGGCGGCATGACCCGGATGCCGAAGGTTCAGGAGAAAGTCAAGGACCTATTCAGTAAGGATCCTCACAAGGGTGTTAATCCTGACGAGGTTGTTTCTGTAGGGGCGGCCATACAGGGCGGAATTCTACAAGGTGATGTTAAAGATGTACTTCTTCTGGACGTAACACCGCTGTCGCTGGGTATAGAGACTCTTGGCGGTGTATTTACCAAGTTGATTGAGAAGAATACTACGATTCCCACGAAGAAGAGCGAGATATTTTCAACGGCTGCAGACAATCAGTCCACGGTGGAGATTCATGTTCTCCAGGGCGAAAGGGAAATGGCAGCGCACAATAAATCCATAGGGCGTTTTCATTTGAGTGGTATTCCGCCTGCGCCGCGAGGTGTTCCGCAGATCGAGGTTACCTTTGATATTGACGCCAATGGTATTCTGCATGTTTCGGCCAAGGATCTCGGGACAGGCAAGGAGCAGAAAATCACTATTACGGCTTCCAGCGGGTTATCCGAAAGCGAAATTGATCAGATGGTAAAGGATGCTGAACAGCATGCCGATGAAGATAAGAAGCGGAAAGAAGCTGTTGAGACCAAGAATACGGCGGAAAGCGTTATCTATCAGACTGAGAAGCTGATCAAAGAACAGGGTGACAAGATAGAAGCGGACAAAAAAGCTAAGGTGGAGAAATCCATCGAGGAGCTGAGGTCTGCTATCCAAGGTGAAGATGCGGACGCAATGAAGTCTAAGATGGACGCCTTGAATCAGGAAATGCAGGCGATTTCGTCCGACTTGTATTCCCAGGCGAAAGCCCAGTCGGGGGCTGAGGCCGGTGCGGAAGGACGGGCTGAGCCGGGCGGAGCCGGCGAAACGGAACAACAGCAAAAAGAAGGAGGTGCATCGAAGAACGAGGAAGGAGATGTGATTGACGCAGACTTCGAA
>CAYSRM010000033.1:0-16314 GCA_964433435.1 uncultured Victivallales bacterium | reverse complement strand
CCAGCCCCCAGCATCCAGCATCCAGCATCCAGCATCCAGCCCCCAGCATCCAGCATCCAGAGACCAGCATCCAGCATCCAGCCCCCAGCCCCGCTTGTCGGTTTCAGGAGTTAGTTTGTCCGCGATACCAGCCACCAGCCGAGCACAAATGATATAATTACCGGAAGCCACACTAGAATCTCCGGATGAGCCTCTGGCGTGCCAGACAGTGATTCGGCCACGATAACAAAAATGTAGAACACAAGCATAAGACCGAGACTGATAGCCACGCCTATCGAAGACTCCTTCCGATGGGCTTTGACACCAAGCGGAGCGCCAAGCATTACAAACGCAAGACAGGAAAGAGACACCGCCAACCTTTTGTTGATTTCGAACAGAAGCTCTGTTCTTATTGTTTGCCTGTCTGATTCAGAAACATTCGAGTACTCGCTGCTGACAACTGCAAGCTCGCCCACAACTTCAAAAATCGTCTTGTCTGTCAACCTGACACTCGGTTTCCCCGACGACAACGCATCCTGCAATAGCACCGAGTATTCATCCAGAAATGCGGGTTTATCCTCGTAGTAAGGCTCTATCCTTACCTCCCTCAAGATCAGGGCTATATCTCTGGTGCCTTCCAGAATATCGATCTTGCCGGATTGCGCAACAATTTCTTTCCTCCGGCCCCCGGTAGTGTCATAGATCCGAATATCCTCTATTGCCCCGTCGTCTTCTTTGCCTATATAAATGGTATAACCTTCAAAATCACGGATAAACCTGCCCTCCTCAAGCAAATCGGTAGCCGACATAGCGCCAAGCTCAGCGACAAGCGCCCTGCGGGCATACTCGCTGCGCGGCCCGACTTCCACACTGATCCACAGACAAAGACTCATCAACGCGGCAGCTATGGCAAGCGGCGCCGCAAATACCTGCCACATACTCACGCCGCTGGCCTTCATGGCAGTAACCTCGCCGTCCCCCGACAACCGGCCGAATACCAGCAGGCTGCTAGTCAAAGCCGCAACGGGAATAACAAACCCCAGGGCAGCAGGCATGCCGTAAAAAAAAATAACAACAATAGGCCTCCAACTCACTCCCCTGGCAATCAGCTCTGTCATCTTGAAAATAGCGCCCATCGACACGACTGAACTGAGGACAAACAGCGTCACCAGAAAAGCAACGGCAAAGCTCCCGCCAATATACTTGTGCAGTACTCGCATAACTCAGGTTCCCTCACTTTGCTCCCGGATATCGTTCCAAGCATAACACCTGGCCACAGTTTGCCCGGTCTTCACATTGGCTCGGAGAAAATGCATTTCATACTCCACCTATATCTTCCGGGTAAGGATAATCACCGTCAAAATCGTAACAGGGAACCATGTAAAATGTACGTACCTTAATATTGTCAACAATGATCGGCAGCGCCGTTATTTCGCCAACCCTGGCAAAATGCTGTTTCAATACCGGCAGTTCCTTCTCCATGTCATCATTTTCTTTGGCCACAAATATCGCGTTCTGTCCCTTGTAGTCCACAAAATTATCCCAGAACCTGTAGTTTTCGCCATGACGCCTGCGGTTGGACCATAGATGCGTTTGTATCTGTCCGGGCGTATAAAAAGCGACACTTGCCGCAAAACCATATGACCCGCAAATGACAAAAACTCCTTCACTATCACCCCCAGAAGAAAGCATCCTCTCGCGCATTTGCCCGACCCCGAGGCCCAGAGAGTCCCATCCGAAACGCTCGGCATGCTCGTCCAGGTTAATGCGGTCAGGATCGCCGCTAAAACTCCAGTCAAAAGCCAGCCATGAAGGAGGAATATGCAGAATTGCATGCATGGTAATAGTCAGCAATATGCACAACCCCATCGAAAACAGCCTTGCACGACCTCTAAACAGCAACCTCCACCGCCCTCCCCTGCTCCAAAGAATCCCAAGCACGGTAATAACTCCCATCCACGCCGGAGTTACCCAGTGAGGAGCAACCCGGCATTTTAAGCTGGTAAAAGAGAAATATAACAACGCCCCCAGCGTGGTGCATCCCAGGTAAAGCAATATCCGCCTCTTCTCAGGGTCGCGACGCCTCAAAGAGACAACAAGAGCATACACCGCGTATATGAAAACTCCCGGTGAAAGAGCCAGCATCTGCCCCCCGATATACGTCGGCACATGCTCCAGTGCAATCCCATTGCTTTTCTGCCTGTATACCAGGTTGAACATAAATGTCGCCCAGTTATGGTTCATGTTCCACCACAAAAAAGGCGCCAGCACAAGCAGCGATAGCATCCCGGCCACATACGGATGCGGACGAACCAGCCACTTCCTGTCTGAAGAAGAAATCAGACAGAAAAGCAACGCCCCCATCGGCAAAAATGCCGCCAGAAACTTGCTCTGCAAAGCCAACCCCATGCACAAGCCCGCGCCCACCCAGAAAAGGAGGTTGCGGTCAATGATCCCACGGAAAAGCAGCAACAGCGTAAGCGACCAGAACAGAATAAGAGGCGGGTCGGTGCTCATGTATACCGAAAGTACGGCGTAAACAGGCGCAAAAAGCATCAGCGCTCCCGCCGCAAAACCTGCGAGAGAAGCTTCCGCCGCGGTGTGACCCAGCCGGACAGACGCCAACCTCGCAAGATAATATATAACTACCGCCGAAACAGTCAGACAAACCAACGCAGGTAACCTTACGGTAAATTCGTTGCTTACGCCAAACAGATGGGTGGTAAGCCATATCAGATAAGCAGTCATGGGCGGATGGTCATAATATCCACCTGCCGGGTGGCGCGACCATTCCCAGTGGTAAGCTTCATCCCCCGAAAGGGGCAAAGTCGTCATGTACCATAGTCTGAATACAAAAAGCACGGACACCAGCACGGCAAACGCCATCCCCGGTGAGACTGAACCGTCCCGCGCTTTTAACCATGCCTTACTAAACATAATGCACATCACGTGCACAGCGGCGGGAACAAGTTCTTACTCGCTCCCGTAAACTGTCCACTTATTTGATTGATGACCGGCTGCCTGTTCAATAACGATAGCCGTCCAGCTTATAAGGGCCTTCGCGCTTAATTCCCAGATAATCAGCCTGAGCCTTGGTCAGCTTGTCAATCTCAACGCCAAGCTTCTTTATGTGAACACGTGCAACATCTTCATCCAGCAGCTTAGGCAACACATAAACCCCTATCGGGTACTTCTCCGGATGCTGAAAAAGCTCCAACTGCGCCGACACCTGGCAAGTAAAGCTGTTGGACATAACAAAACTGGGGTGACCCGTCGCGCAACCCAGGTTCACCAACCTGCCCCTGGCCAGCAGTATTATGCTCTTCCCGTTTGGAAATACTACACGGTCTACTTGCGGCTTGATCTCTTCCCACTCGCACTTCTCCTCAAGCTTTGCCACCTGGATCTCACTGTCGAAATGCCCGATATTACATACCACCGACATGTCTTTCATCTGGCGCATGTGTTTTTCTTTGAGTACATCGCAACAGCCGGTAGCTGTAACAAAAATGTTACCCTCTTTGCAGGCCTCGTCCATGGGTTTCACTTCGTAACCTTCCATGACAGCCTGCAACGCGCATATCGGGTCAATTTCGGTCACAATCACACGCGCGCCCTGGCCGCGAAGAGCCTGGCAGCAACCCTTGCCCACATCACCATACCCGGCAACTACAGCGACCTTGCCGGAAATCATCAGGTCAGTTGCGCGAACTATCCCGTCTATGAGTGAGTGCCTGCAGCCGTAAAGGTTGTCGAATTTCGACTTCGTTACAGCATCATTGACATTGAAAGCAGGGAAAAGAAGCTCGCCCTTTTCCCTCATCTGATAAAGACGATGAACACCCGTTGTTGTTTCTTCAGATACGCCTCGAATTTTAGGCGAAATACGATGGAATCTCTCCGGATCGCGTTTGATGGACTTCTTTACCTGCGCCAGAAGAATTTTTTCCTCTTCGCTTCCGGGCTTCCTTTTCAGGATCTCAGGATTTTCCTCTGCCTGATACCCTAGATGGACAAAGAGCGTCGCGTCACCACCATCGTCCACAATCATATTGGGCCCCTGTCCATTGCCCCAGTCAAGCATCCTGTCGGTATACTCCCAGTAATCAGTCAGGGACTCTCCCTTTTTCGCAAAAACAGGCACACCGGCAGCCGCAATTGCCGCAGCAGCCTGATCCTGTGTGGAGAAAATATTGCAGCTTGCCCACCTGATCCGGGCGCCAAGTTCGCGCAATGTTTCAATCAGAACAGCCGTCTGTATCGTCATGTGAAGTGAACCGCTTACCCTGGCTCCCTTCAGTGGCTTGTCCTTGCCATACTTCTCACGAAGCATCATAAGACCGGGCATTTCCTTCTCAGCCAGTTCAATTTCTCTCCGGCCTTCTTTGGCAAGCTTTATATCGTTAACTTCATATTCAACTTTTCTCTTCTTTGCTGTCAAAACATCCTCCTGGTATTAACAAATTCTAATCTCTTTCCTGATTTTCGCCCATCCCTGAGCGCCATTACACGGCGTCCAGCAACGCGTCAGTTCTGTCGGTCTTTTCCCATGTAAACGTCTTGAGTTTTCTGGTTCGTCCAAAATGACCGTAAGCCGACGTATCTTCGTAAATCGGCCGCAGCAGATCCAGCTCCTTAACAATCTGGGCGGGTTTAAGACCAAAGACCTTTCTCACAGCCTTGGCCAGCTTGTTGTCCTCAACCTTCCCGGTTCCAAATGTGTCGACAAGGACCGAAACCGGCTCAGGATATCCGATCGCGTACGCGATCTGTACTTCGCACTTTGCGGCAAGTTTAGCAGCAACAATGTTTTTCGCCACGTACCGGGCCATGTATGCCGCGCTTCTATCCACCTTGGAAGGGTCTTTACCCGAAAAAGCTCCGCCCCCATGCCTGCCCATGCCGCCGTACGTATCCACAATTATCTTCCGGCCCGTCAGCCCCGCGTCACCCTGGGGGCCTCCAGTGACAAAGCGTCCTGTAGGATTCACAAGGTACCTGGTTTTTGTATTCAGCAGACTTGTCGGAATATTCTTTTTTATCACTTCCTCGATAATTGCATCTTTCAGTTCCTTGTGCGAAACATCCGGATCATGCTGGGTAGAAACAACTACATTATCAATTCGAACCGGCTTTCCATCCTCGTAAACAACTGAAACCTGCGATTTACCGTCTGGACGTATAAACGGAACACTCCCGTTTTTTCTGACTTTGGCCAGAGCTCGCGTCAGCCGGTGCGCAAACATAATCGGCATCGGCATCAGTTCCCTGGTCTCGTTGCAGGCATAACCAAACATCATTCCCTGGTCTCCGGCGCCCTGTTCCTTGAACATGCCCTTGCCGCTTGTCACGCCCTGAGATATATCCGGAGACTGCTTATCCAACGACACCATAACCGCGCAGGAATCATGGGTAAAACCACAGCCAGGGTCACTGTATCCGATTTTCTCAATCTTCTTCCTCACAACATCCGCATAAGGCACTTGCTCCTTGCTGGTGATCTCTCCGGCAATTATTACCATTCCCGTCGAGACAAGAGTCTCGCATGCCACACGGCTGCGCTTGTCCCCGGCCATGTGCGCGTCAAGTATTGCATCAGATATGCCATCAGCCATCTTATCAGGATGACCTTCGGTAACTGACTCCGATGTAAAAAGAGTTCTCGTTGCTGCCATTTCTTTTTCCTTCCTGTTTCAGTTGGCCGTATTACAGCCGTTTATTAACAATTCAAATGCCTTAGACGCCCCCACAGCAATTCCATAATGGCCTCCCGGAAGACATTCCTGTCAAACGGACAGATACCGCTGGAAACGACTAAACTCGCGAATATTACCCGAATTTGCGAAAGAAACCAAGCATTAATTGAGGATTTGCGGAGATTCAGACCACGGACCACAGATTACGGACTGCAAACTAAACAAGCTCCAGCACCTCAGGAGCAACTTCCTTCGTCAGATCACGACACAGCCGCCTGACTTCAGCGCCAGTCTGACAGGTCAACGCCTTTGACGCCAGTTCCTTTGCCATCGAATAGCTGACACTCCTGATCGCATCTTTTACCAGCGGCGTCGAGGCGGGAGCCACGCTGAACTCGTCTATCCCCAGTCCAACCAGCAAAGGAGCCAGGACAGGGTCAGCAGCCATTTCACCACATAGCCCCACCCAGATATTGTTCTCGTGTCCCGCTATCACGGTGGCTTCAATAAGCTTTAACACACCCGGATGAGCCGGCTCGTACAAATAGGAAACCGATTCATTCGCACGGTCAACGGCAATGGTATACTGCACCAGATCATTAGTGCCCAGACTGAAAAAATCAACATGCCCGGCAATGCTGGCAGCAGTCATAGCGGCCGATGGAATCTCTATCATCACCCCGACTTCAATCTTCTTCCGAAAGGTCACACCCTCAGCCTCCAGTTCCCGCTTGGCCTCTTCCAGAATCGCATTGGCCTGAATTACTTCGGTCACACTGGATATCATGGGATACATCACCTTGACGTTTCCGTGTATATTTGAGCGCAATATGGCCCTGAGCTGGCTTCTGAACTGGTCCGGATTCTTCAGCGACAGCCGGATTGAACGGCACCCGAGAAAAGGATTAGCTTCGTGCATAAGTTCCGATTTCGAGAAAAACTTGTCACCACCGATATCCAGGGTCCTGATGATAACCGGCGCAGGAGCCAGCGCCGATGCAACCTCTTGATAAACCTCGGCCTGCTCCTCCTCGCTTACCGCAGCATCACGGGAAAGGAAAAGATACTCCGAACGGAACAATCCAATTCCCTGCGCCCCGTAAGCTATCACAGCATCCACCTCTTCGGGCTTTTCAACATTCGCCGATAACACTACGCTGTGCCCGTCCTTCGTCTCAGCGGGCTCCTCCTTCAAAGTTGTGAGATTCTGCTGAATGCTCTCCCTTGCCCTGGTTACCTCGCCATAATCGCGGAGTTGATCAGAACTCGGTTTGACAATGAGTATCCCCTTGTTCCCATCCAGCAGCACTTCATCACCGTTCACAACCTTGCTGCTGATATCATGGAGTGCAACAATGGTGGGAATTTCAAAAGCCCGCGCCATAACTGCAGTGTGCGAAGTAGGACTTCCAAGGTCGGTAGCCAGACCCATAATTTTCTTAGCGTCTAAAGCGGCTGCCTGCGATGGCGCCAGGTCAGAGGCAACAAGAATATGCTTGCCCTGCAATTCCGCAACTGAAGGAGAATGCTCACCGGAAAGATTCCGAATCAATCGCCGTCCCACGTCACGAACATCTGCAACTCTTTCTTTAAGATAGTCGTCTTTAACCGAGCCAAGCATCTCTGCATACTTCTCAGTGGCCTGCCGCACTATCGCTTCAGCATTCTTCCGGTCCTTCTTGAGCCGTTCAACAACCTCCTCTATAAGTGTAACATCGTCCAGCACCATCAGGTGCGCGTCCAAAACACCGCTTCCAACGTGTGACTCGTTTTCCAACAAGTCTGACTGCAATGTTCGTATCTGCCTGCGAGTTTCAATCAAAGCGTCTTCAAAGCGCATTATCTCGGCTTCAATCTCCTCCTCGGCAATCATCCTGGACCTCACCTGCATCGCCTCGGTTGCTATCACCGCAACCGGACCTACAATTACACCGGGAGATACGCCTATCCCGTGATAGACATTGTTCGGTTCTGATGTTTTCAAATCGTCGGACACGCTCTATTCCTCGTCAAATTTGCGCCTTATCAGGTTTTCAATCTCGTCAAGCAGCTCGTTGGCATCCTCTCCCTCAGCGCTGATTATAAGTTTCGTCCCCTTCGAAGCCTCCAGTGTCATAACACCCATTATGCTCTTGCCCGATACCTTGTTGCCGTTTTTTTCTATGTAGCAATCTGCGTCGTACATGGAAGCGATTTTCGTAATCATCGCAGCCGGCCTGGCATGTATGCCATACTGGTTGAGTATAACCACTTCTCTTGTAACAGGCTCCTGGCCCGCTTCTGTTCTATTCGCTGCCATCGCTGGTTCTGCTCATTATTTCCATCAGGTTATTGTCAAGTTCCTTGGTAGCATCGTGACCGAGAACCCGCAGCTTCTGATCCAACGCCGCAGTTTCCACCACGTTGGCAAGATCCCTGCCCGGTAGCACGGGAATTTCAACCAGAGGCAATTCCTGTTCCAATATCTGGCAGGTAGACCGGGATCCGCTGACATCGGTTGAAGGTTTCCGGACTCCTTTTTTCGGCTCGTAAAGACGAACCACCAGGTCAAGACGCTTCTGCTCCCTTACCGCCGCAACCCCGAAAAGACTGGGCACATGGATGATTCCAAGCCCTCTGATCTCCATATGATATCGCGTAACCACAATCGGAGTCCCGAGGATAGTCCCAGAGCTGTCCAGCCGAAGCGAAGTTATGTCATCCGAAACCAGCGCATACCCCTTTCTGATAAGAGCCAGAGCTATCTCGCTCTTGCCCAATCCGGGCTTACCTTCAATCATCACCCCGATTCCCATGATCTCTACCATAGTTCCCTGATGTTTGACGGAGGGAGCCATCAGGTTCTCCATCAGGATAGTCGCCGCATTCACAAAATGCTTGGTTATGGCGCTCGTTCGCAACACCGGTACCCTGTACTTGTCGGCAAGCTCCTTTATGCACGGAAACACCCTTTTGTGACGGGAAAAAACAACACACGGAACCTTCTTTTCGAAGAAACGACCAAGCCTTTCCTTCCTTTCATCTTTTGATAAAGAAGACAAATAAGAATGTTCCGCAAGTCCAATAACCTGCACCCGCCTCTGAGGGAAATGCTTCAGAAAGCCCGCCAGCCCTAGCCCCGCGCGGTTGATGGCTGCCTCAGGGATACTCCTGTTGAGCCACTTCTCACCGGCAATAAGCTCCAGTTCCATGCTTCGCTGGCCGGATTCCAGGAAAGACCGTACCGTTACTTTATTCTTGTGCTTCGATTCACTAATCATTGATTGCCGTTAAACTCCTGTCTTTTTCTGATTCTTTTTTCCGCATTGTTAGCTTGTGATCCTGTATTTTATCCAGCTGCTTCCGCATCTGACGCTCTATTTTGTCAATCACAGAGTCCAGTGAACCACGTAGCTTATCGCTCTTTTCCTCTGCTTCAATCTTTATATGATTTCTGGCTTGTACAACAATTTCAGCCAACTTGTTGTGCCTCTCGTGATCAAGAATAATGTGGATGTATTCTATCCCAGGAAAAACCCGCATCAACTCCTCGGCCTTTGTCCTCGCATATTCCTGGGTCCCATTCGAAATTTCCATGTGCCTTGCCGTAACTTCTATTGACATCCAATCTCCTCCTTACATTTTAAACTTTCGTCCCAGGTAAAGCTCCCTGCTCACCTCGTCGTTAATAAGAAAAGAACTCTTGCCTTCCCGAAGCACTTTACCCTCATATAATAAATAGGCCCGGTCCACCACCGCAAGCGTTTCCCGCACATTGTGGTCCGTAATCAGTATACCAAGCCCTAGATCTTTCAAGCCGATTACAATTTTCTGAATTTCATCTACAGCAAGGGGATCAACCCCGCTGAATGGTTCGTCCAGCATGATAAGCGCAGGATTTGTAACGAGCGCACGGGTAATCTCAAGTTTCCTCCGCTCCCCCCCGCTCAATGTAAAGGCCTTCTGACGCCTTACATCCTTCAGACCCAGGTCGCTAAGAAGCTTCTCAAGGCGTTCCCTTTTCTTCTCTTTGTCGAGGTCCAGCGTTTCAAGAATAGCCATAACATTGTCTTCAACACTGAGTTTCCGGAAAACCGACGGCTCCTGGGGAAGATAACCCAGGCCCATCCTCGCCCGCTTATACATCGGCCGCCCGACAATATCCTTCCCCTTGAATTCGATTCTCCCTTCGTCAGGCCGGATCAAACCCACTATCATGTAAAAAGTCGTTGTTTTACCTGCGCCATTCGGGCCAAGCAAGCCCACTATCTCTCCTGCGCCTACACGAATATTCACATCCTCAACCACAGTCTTGCCATGATATCGCTTTACCAGGTTTGTTGTCTCAATAAGATTGCGAATCATACTGTCTCCCCGATCGAATCCCGCGCTTGAGAACTCGAAACACTCAATTCTCTACTCCCTCAGACGAATCTTCTGCTTCGCCTTCGCCTGCCTCCGGCAATGCGCCGTCCTTTTCAGCCCCGTTGCCGTCACCACTATTCCGGCCCTCGATACGAAGATGCGCACGTTTAGCCAGCATCCTGTCATCGTCAACCCAGAAAGTAATCTCTTCCGCCGCAAGTTGACTTTCTCCCTCGCTTACCTCCGCATTACCCATAAGAATAATTTCACCTTTTGAAACAAAATAAACTGCCTTGTCGCACTTCGCAGTCCTATTCTGCCCAAACACCTGTACATTGCCAAGCGCAGTAACAGCCTTGATATTCTCCCTGTTCCTGAAGAAAATACGCAATATGTCAGAACGAATTTCGACATTTTGGTCTACAGCCTTAACAGACCCCTTGAATTCCGCAATATTCCTCTGGTAATCATATGTCATCGTCTCAGAGGTTACCACAGTCCTGTTGGTCACTTGCTTCACTTCTTCTTCAGCAAAACACAGGCCACATGCGGATACAAGCGTCGCAATAAACAGCATCATCCTGCCAAAATAAACCGTACTCCCTGCTGCGCACCCGAATACCGCCGAATTTAACGGACTTTTCCGCTTTCGCAACTTTCCCGGTATTTCAATACAGATGAATAATATCAGCCGGGCCAAACCCGCGATATCAGGGCTGCTTCGCGGTCTGACAACGAAATTCTCTCTAATTCCGGGACTAGTCATCGCTTTTCCCTTCCTGCGCTTCCGCGTCGGCAAAATGACTGAATCCCTTGAAGCCATGGCTCAATTCCACTCGAACATTTGACAGAATCTTCACAGTCTTCTTCCCGCTCTCCCATTCCAACCCTTTGCCGGTTATCACCGAATCCCCGCGTCTGAAAACAACATTCGATTCTGAATCAAGCCTTCCCGCTGGCTTATCAAAAACACATTCACCAGCCTCCATAACCATCTGAACTCCGCCGCCAGGTCCGTAAAACTCCACCTTGACGTCAGTTGCCTTGATCAAGCCGTCTTCAGCCGACATCGACCCGGCAAACAGTTGTGAACGGAGGTTGCCTTCATCGTCAAACTCAAGGGGAAGCCGAACGTTCCGACCCGTACCCTCTCCCATTTCACCGTTGTCGGCAGCAATCGAAACCGCAAGAGCAACCGCAAATATAATCAGCGCCAGGCGCATTCTGCTAAATAACTTCATCAATCTTTCTCAATACACCGTAAAGCTTGCGCACGGCGGAAAGAGACAACACTGTATCCCTGTCCGACAACGACCGCTTCGGGTCCTTATGACACTCAAGAAAAACCGCGTCACATCCGGCGGCAACTGCCGCACGGGCAAGAACCGGCGCCATACGCGATTCGCCCGACGACCTTACGCCAGCTCCTCCGGGCCGCTGCACTCCATGCGTGGCGTCGGCCACAACCGGACAACCGGTTGCAGTCAGGCGAATCATGTTTCTCATATCCATAACAAGATCGTTGTACCCGAATGAATTGCCCCGCTCGGTTACAAGAATTCTCCGGTTACCTGTGCTCAAAACTTTTTCTACCGCGTTCGCCATTTCGGCCGCCGACAGAAACTGGCCTTTCTTAATGTTCACGACCCGCCCGCTGTGCCCTGCCGCAAGAAGAAGGTCGGTCTGCCGGCACAGAAAAGCCGGTATCTGCAAGACATCCACGGCGCCGGCGACCAATGGCACCTCACTCTCACTGTGAACATCAGTCAACACCGGAACACCAAATTTCTCGCGCACTTCCTTGAGCATCTCCAACCCCCTGGAAAGTCCCGGCCCGCGAAACGATTGATAAGAAGAGCGGTTTGCCTTGTCATAAGAAGCCTTGAAAATAAACGGCACACCATCCTTCTGCGCCCACCTGGAAAGATAACGGGCTATTCCGATAACCGTGTTGCGATCCTCAAGCACACAGGGACCCGCAATAAGCGCAAGCGGGGCAGACCCTCCAACTTCAACCGACCCTATCTTTACTTTTTTTGACATAATTCACATCCCTGTTCTCAGCTCTCACCGCACGCTCAGCATACTTTACGTCAGCCGGCGTGTCAATTCCCATGCCCTCTTCCCCGGTCTCAAGAACAAAAATCTTCGCCCCCATCTGCAACGCTCTCAACTGCTCAAGCTTTTCGGCCCGCTCAAGACAAGAAGGAGGCTGTTTTACAAAAGACTCCAGAAAACCACGCATATAACCGTACACCCCTATGTGCCTCAGGTATGTTAAACTATCCGGAATCTTATCCCTCACAAAGGGAATCACCGCCCTGGAAAAATACAAGGCCCGCGACTGGGCGGTCAAAACCACCTTTACAACCGAAGGATCATGCAGACTATCCATATCGAGAATCGGAGCCGCCGCCGTGCACATGTCCCACCCGCCACAGGCAAGCGTTTCCACCACCCGGTCAATCAAATATGGATCAATAAAAGGCTCGTCTCCCTGGATATTCACAACTATTTCAGCGTCCACCTCGCGCAAAGCTTCGGCTATACGGTCAGTACCGCTCGGATGATCAGCGCTGGTCATCACAGCCTTGCAGCCAGCCGCTTCAACAACATCAAATATGCGCTGGTCATCAGTGGCAACCGTGAGGACGTCCAGGCTCTCAGCCTTTCTCGCATTCTCAATCACATGAATGATCAAAGGCTTGCCGCATATATCCGTAAGCATTTTCCCGGGAAACCGGGTCGAACCCCATCGGGCCGGAATAATTCCGGCTGTTTTCATATTCTCACCTCAAAAACAAACTACAACTCACACAAATACCGCCAAACACATCTTCCCCCCGCCTTCGGCCGCAAACAAAGCCGTTAGTTATTTCCTCGCCCTGCTCGTGTCATTGGCAGCCTCCCACCTTGATCATTGAATATTCCGTGCTGATCATTGGATATTCTCTTCTTTTTCTTTCCTAACCACCCGGCCTCCCGGCCTCGAGATACCCGAGTCACGGAGAAGAGGCCGCGCCCCCCTGAGGTCACCAACCCTTGCATTAATTGGCTTCCTATCGCCCGGCGATACAATCAAATTAAAGCACTTTCGCGCGTTTAGAGAATTTCGTAGTTAAACTCTTCCACATCGCCGCCCTGCGGCAAGTGGCCACTTAGCGATATCATCGCTGACGTGGCTCTCCCTTCATCATTGAATATTCCGTGCTGATCATTGGATATTCTCTTCTTTTTATCCCCTCCCCCAAGTACAGCAGGTTGTTCTCCAACCTGCTGCCCTTCAGCGTCCTTTCTTTAGTCACGCCGTAGGCCCGGCGAAGGAGGAAGAGGATTTCGTAGTTAACTCTTCTTCTCTTCTCCTATTCGCATAATTCGCCAAATTCGCGGTTCAAAACTCTTCTCGTCTTCCCCCACCTAATGACACCCCGAGCGCCCCAGCGCCTCGGGATAAATGACGCAGCCGCCAGGCTGCCAATGACGCGCCCACAGGGCGAAAATGACCAATCCCCAATGACGCGCCGCCAGGCGCCAATGACTTTCTCTTCTCCCTCCCTCTTACTCCACACTAGAGAGCAATTCCTCAACAGAACAGGTCGCCGCTCCAATTTTACCAACCACAATACCGGCAGCATGATTAGCCATGTCAGCCGCCTCAAGCCCCGAGGCCCCGCTTGCAATCGACAACAACGCTACGGCTATCACAGTGTCGCCCGCTCCGCACACGTCAAACACTTCCCTCGCTTTAGTAGGAAGAACCACCGGTTTCTCGCCTGCTCTGGCGACATAAAGACCCTGGGGACCGAGCGTAATCATCAAATACCCGGGCTTCCATCGTTCCAGAAGCATCTTTCCCGCGCTTGCAAGATGCTGATTGTCACAAGGATCGCCGTTAAGCGCCCCTTCGGCCAGTCCAGCAGAAATGCATGCCTCCCTGTAGTTCGGAGTTGCCAGCGTGATTCCTTCCACCACAAGTTCGTGGTTATCTTTTGGATCAAATCCTGAAGGAATCGAAAGCCGGCGGCAAAGCCCGATCGATGCGTCGGCAATTTTCTGATTCACTCCGCCTTTGCCGTAGTCTTCAATTATGACCCCCGTAACATCATCACCCACCGCCGCTATCCTGTCGGCTATGTCGTCGGTCAAACCTGTATTGCCGCCTGGCGCGGTCTCGTAGTCCACCCGGACAACCTGCTGACGCTCCGCCAGAACCCTGGTCTTGGAAATTGTCCGCGTCGCATCAGACTCAACCAGCCACTCGGTAGCGATCTCACGCTCAAGCAAAGCCGATTTCAATATCCTGCCGTCCGTGTCTTTGCCCAGGCAACCGACAAGCAGCGGAGTTCCCCCCAACGCATGTATATTCAAGGCAACATTGGCCGCTCCTCCCGGAAGCTCTCGCTCCGATTTAACATGCACCACCGGCACAGGCGCCTCGGGAGAGATCCTTTCGACACTTCCGGAAACATAACGGTCAAGCATCAGATCCCCCACAACAAGTATGCGCTGTCTAGAAAACCGGGCCGCTATCTCTTTTGCTCTTTCCCGAGTTAACATCTGAGTCCTTTCTATCTAATTCAGCTTCTTCACCAGTTCCCCTGTATCCGCTCTTTATCCATTTCCTTTTTGCCCCCGGATCCTTGCCCGAACCTTCAGGATTGAGGTCAATGAAATCGTACCTGGCAGAACTCAGCCACTCAGCTTCAAGACCTTTCTTCCTTCTGCCCGGATAAACCACCTCGTCAGCGCTGAGATGATAGTAGTACATCCTGTTATCAGGAATATCAGCAGGCGCGAAACTGAAAGCAAGTCCGGTCACAGATGCGCGTTCCGTACCTGATGAATCAACCCACCTGATCCTTGATTCCTCAAGAGAAAGCGTCATGCTGCTCCGCAGCTCCCTGGTAATGTGCGAAATCAATTCAAGTTCTGAACCAGGCACATCACCCAGGGGCGCTAAAGACTGCGGACGCCATTGCCCTTTGTCAGAGACCATCATCGTAAGATCCATTTGTTTAACTGAAGCCTTCAGGAAAGGGAATACTCCACCCCGAAGCCTGATACTTTCCACCTCAAAGAGCGCAGTCTTATCCGGGCCTGTCATCTCCGAACTGACTCCCTCAATTACCAGCACATACGGGAATCCTATCCGGGTTTTCTCAACGTTCAATTCCATCCCAAGACGGTTTTCCAGCCAGTCCGTAACCAGACCCCTGCCCCCGTCGGCTTTAACAACAAATATTCCCGTGATCATTGCAATAACAACAATAATCGCCAGAATAATCACTGCCCGCCCCAAACAGCCCGAACGTGTCGGTTCCCTGGTAACTCTCATCACTTTCACCACTTTCTTCTCATCTGGCGCTTCAGTCTGTAGTCTGTCGGCCGTCACTGCCTGCGTGAAGTCGGGTCTGAAACCGCCTCTCATCTTTCCCCGAATATTGCGCTTCCAACCCTCACCCACGTGGCTCCTTCCTCTACAGCCACCTGGTAATCATGCGACATTCCCATAGAAAGCCCTTCCATACGCATTCCTGCCTGCTCGTTCCCCTTGTCTCTCAAATCACGCAATTCTGCAAAATAATGCCGCACATCTTCTGGATGCTCGGTAAAAGGTGGCATTGTCATCAAACCAAGTACCTCAACCCGTGTCAGCTCACAGCAATGCTCAAGGGCCGATGCAAATTCTTCGCGTGTGAACCCGTGCTTAGTGCTCTCTCCTGCCAGGTTGATTTCCAGGCATACCGGAACAGCACGCCCCCTCTTTTCCGCTTCCATTTCGATTGTGTCAAGAAGGCGCATGGAGTCTACTGAATGAACAAAATCAAACAGATCCAAGGCATGGCGCACCTTGTTCCTTTGCAAATGCCCGATCATATGCCATTCGAGATGGCCCGGACAAATCTCCTTCTTCTGCGCCGCCTCCTGCACCCTGTTTTCACCGACTATCGAAATTCCGGCATCCGCCGCCTCCGATATCTTCTCCGGAGCAACCTTCTTGGTAGCCGCAACCAGTTTAACATCATCACTATCACGCCCGCTTCTGGCGCACGCCGCGGCAATTCCCTCATAAATCCGTTGAACCCTTATCTCAATACTCTCACCCACGTCAAACTCCTACTCTGCTCTCTTCCCCTCTTTTTCCCCACAAACCCACATCCTCTTCTTTTTCTCTCTCCCAAGTACAGCAGGTTGTTCTCCAACCTGCTGCCCTTCCGTGCCCTTTAGCGCCGCGCCCGCCGAAGCTACCTGAGCGAAGGCGGGTCTTTCGTAATTAACTCTTCCACGTCGCCGC
>CAYSRM010000032.1:0-16702 GCA_964433435.1 uncultured Victivallales bacterium | reverse complement strand
CAGCGGCGATGGTACTGCCACATTCGGTGGTGGGAGAGTAGCACGTTGCCGGGTTTTTTCGAGGGCCTGTCGGCTTATGTTGGCAGGCCTTTTTTTTTGCAAAAGGTGTTGGCATGATCTATTAATGGACGTGCGATGCAAGTTGTGCCGTCACAGTGGCGCTATACGCACTCGCAGCAGGGATTCTGTGAGATATGCGGGTAAGCTGTTTGAAAAGCAGTCATTATGTATTTGCACGATCCTGTAGGATTTTTTATGCTTTAGGAACTGATATACATGAGGTGCGGTGCTTGGCGTTCTTTTACCGGGGCGATGCGATTTTGATGTATCTAATATTCCTGTGAGTTGGCGATGGAGTGCCACTTAGCTCAACTTACTGGGCCTTGACGCTACGGAAACCTCGGGGCGTGAATATTTCAGATTAATAGCCCGAAAAAACTTGAAAAATGAGTGGATTGGAACGGCACATGCACAAGGGAGCCGGCTTGATGAAGAAGAAACAGTTTACAATATATCTGGAAAACAGACCTGGAGCGTTGGCAGAAGTTGCGGGCGCATTGGCTGTAGCCGAAATAAATATTGAAGGAATTTCAGTGCTGGGTAGTACAGATGTGGGACTTGTACAGGTAGTCCCCGCAAACTCAGAAAAAGCGAGCAAGGTCTTGAGCGAGGCAGGAGTGGCATTCAGCGCTCAGGAAGTGAGTGTTACAAAGTTGAACAACGAACCGGGTGCGTTACACGGTGTGTTGTCAAGGCTCGCGAAAAAGGGCGTGAATATCAACTATGTTTATGCCACGGGCTGTGACGGAAAAAATTCGTGCAAATGTTATGCGGTGATAAGCGCTCCTGATCTGGAAAAAGTGGAAAAGGCTCTTGGTTGAGGGTGGGATTCTCGAATTTTTCAAAAATCTCAGGCATTTGCCGCAAAGCGACAGGGGGCCGGGCCGGAAATGAGAATGCTGAAACAAATGCAAAATGCCTTGACTGTTGTGCTCTACATGGATAAACTGCAATATTTAGTTCTGATTCAAGTTAGAATTCGGATAAAGGAATTATGAATGCAGCAATTATAGTGGCTGGCGGTAAAAGCAAGCGCATGGGGCCGGGGGCGGACAAGGCTTTTCTGAGCCTTGGGACAAAACCGGTTCTGGCTTATTCGCTGTTAGCATTTGAGGCGTGTCCCGATATAGATGTGATTATCCTTGTTGTAAGAAAAGACCGGATTGAGGCAGCACGCGGGATGGCCCAGATGTTCGGATGTTCGAAAGTGCGAAAGATTGTTGCCGGCGGAGCCAGCAGACAAAGATCCGTTTTGAACGGACTGTCACAACTTAGCGAAGAGGATACAAAGATTGTGTCGGTTCATGACGGGGCGAGGCCTTGTGTAACCCCTGCGCTGATTTCCGAGACTGTTAAGACGGCGAAAAGGACAGGTTCAGGAGTTGCGGCAGTTAAGATTACTGATACGGTCAAGACGGTAGAGAGGGGCCTGACGGTGACCAAAACAGTCGACAGAACGAAGCTGTGGGCTGTACAGACTCCCCAGACTTTCAAGCTGGACGTTCTGCTGAAAGCATTTGACAGGGTAAAGAAGAAAAAAATTACAGTTACGGATGAAGCTTCGGCCGTGGAAGAGGTTACGGATAGAGTAAGGCTTGTGCCGGCGAATGCTGCTAACATTAAGATAACAAATCCAGATGACCTGCAACTGGCATCTGCTCTTTTGAAACTTTGATATTATTACATGGACAATCAGAGGTACGCTGTATTAGGGGATATCCACAGCAATTTGGAAGCCCTGGAAGTGGTTCTTCGGGATGCAGAAGAACAGGACGTAAATTCCTACATATGTGTCGGGGATGTTGTTGGATATAACGGTAACCCATCCGAATGCCTCGACAGGATACGTGATCTCGGTTGCGTGTGTGTGCGTGGCAACCATGATCATTACTGCTCAAATGATGAGTCTCTCGATGATTTCCAGCCTCTTGCGGCAAATGTAATCGACTGGACACGTAACCAGCTATCGGGGGATCAGCTCCAGTTTCTTCGCGATCTCAAGTATGTACGGACTGTGAAGGGTTTTACAATAGTTCACAGCACACTGGATATGCCGGAGAAGTGGGGCTACGTTTTTGACGGACTTGAAGCTGAAGCAAATTTCAACTACCAGATCACCTCGGTTTGTTTTCACGGTCACACTCATGTTCCTATTGCGTTTGAGAAACGGGGTAAGGTTGTCAAAAAGAAATACACAAATCTCGAAATCAGCCTTGGCCGGAAATATTTCATTAATGTTGGAAGTGTCGGGCAGCCCAGGGATGGAGATCCGCGGGCATCGTATGCAGTATATGATGTAGATGCAAAGACGGTAGAATTGAGACGGATACCCTATGACGTCGAAAAAACACAAGACAGAATTCGCAAAGTCGGTTTGCCTGAACGGTTGGCTAAACGTCTCGGTATCGGAAGGTAATTTTTCGCAGATAATCTCCGGATTGCCTGAGTGAGCGGCTTTTATACGGAGACTTGGGATCTGCTGAAGCGCCATGAACAATAGAACCTCAGAACAACGGCAAAAAAAGTCGTATAAACACCTTTTTGGTCCTGTCCCTTCAAGGCGGCTGGGACGGTCGCTCGGGGTGGATATAGTGCCTTTGAAAACGTGCAGCTTTGATTGTGTCTTCTGTCAGGTCGGAAGAACTACTGAATTGACTGTTAGGCGAGGTATATATGTCGACACTGAGGAAGTCCTGGATGAACTCACGCGATGGTTGTCTTCAGGTGATACGGCGGATTACATAACTCTTTCGGGTTCTGGAGAACCCACACTGCATACAGAATTTGGCCGCCTCATAGAGTTCGTTAAGGAAAAGTCCATTATACCGGCAGCATTGCTTACTAACGGGTCCTTACTGCACATGCCGGAAGTGCGGGCAGATGCTTTAAAAGCTGACGTGGTTAAGGTTTCGCTCAGCGCATGGGATGAATCTTCGTTTCGCGCCATAAACAGGCCGGAGCCCGGACTGATGTATGACAAGGTATACCGCGGGATAAAGAAGTTCAGTGAGGATTTTTTTGGAGAACTGTGGGTGGAGGTGTTTCTTGTTGCGGGAGTCAATGATAAACTTGAGCAGGTTGAAAATATAGCCGCACAGGTAAATGCGTTGAACGCTGATGTGGTGCACCTCAACACGGTAGTCCGGCCACCAAGTGAACGCTGGGCCAAACCGGCGTCGGAGGACAATATGGAGAAGCTTGCGGAACTGTTTAAACCCAGCGCCGAACTAATTGGCTTTCGGACGCAGGAGCCGACCGGTAGCGAATGGACTGCGCATCGTGATCGGATTGTCGGCATGTTATCCCGAAGGCCGTGCACTGCAGAAGATATAGCCGCGGTGAGCGGATTGCATCCGAATGAGGTGGCAAAGTATCTGGCGGAACTGGGGGCGTCCGGTCTGGTGAAAAGCGAGGAACGTGGCGGGTTATTGTTTTATATTATGAAAAGTTCGGGGTAACAACTGGTCTTTGGATTGCGGCAGTGGGACGCTGCTGCGGACATCACAAATAATTCGGGAAATGCGATGCAGAAATTTCTGAAGAAGATTTTTGGAACGAAACACGAGAAGGACATCCGGGATCTCCGGCCCGTCGTTGAAAGAATAAACGCATTAGAGGTTGAATACCAGGCTCTGTCTGATGAGGCGCTTAAGGCTAAGACTGAAGAATTCCGGCAGAGGATCAATGGCGGCGAGTCCGAAGACGATCTGATGTGCGAGGCTTTTGCAGTTGTAAAGAACGCGTGTAGAAGACTGTGTAGCGCGAATCTTAACGCGGGTGGCCATGAAATGACATGGGATATGATTCCGTTTGATGTCCAGTTAATGGGTGGGATTGTTTTGCATCAGGGCAAAATAGCTGAAATGGCTACCGGAGAAGGCAAGACTCTCGTTGCAACGATGCCTGTTTATCTTAACGCTTTGTGCGGGAAGAATGTTCAGGTGGTTACGGTGAACGACTACCTTGCAAGAAGAGATGCGCAATGGATGGGCACTCTCTATAGCTACCTTGGCCTGACTGTTGGATGTATCCAGAACCAGATGAGTCCGGACGAAAGGCGCGAGCAATATTCCCGGGATATTACTTACGGAACTAACAGCGAATTCGGATTTGATTATCTGCGTGATAATGGCATGGCTTTCGAGCCGTCTTCTCAGGTACAGAGAGACTATCATTATGCGATCATAGATGAGGTCGACAGTATTCTAATCGACGAAGCGAGGACTCCACTGATTATTTCCGGTCCGGCTCCTGTTTCTTCCCATCAGTACTTCGAATTGAAACCGAAGGTTGAAAGTCTTGTCAAGAAACAGCGTAAGCTTTGCAACAGTTTAATTCAGGAGGCGAAAGAACTTCTGGAAAAGGGTGAGAACGAAGAGGCGCAGATCAAGCTGTACCAGGCCTATCATGGCATGCCCAAGAATAAGCAGCTCATGCACCTTCTTGAAGACCCTGCTGTCCGCAAGCTGCATGAAAACGTGGAAAACATGATGCTTACCGATATGCGTAAGGACCAGGCCAGGGCGCTCAGAGAAGAGTTATATTTTACAATTGATGAAAAGGGACATGATGCGAACTTGACCGAGAAAGGCTGCGAAGCGATGAGTCCGGGCGATCCAGAGGCTTATGTTTTGCCGGATCTTGCTACAGAGATGGCGGATATTGATAATGATAATTCGCTGGATGAAAGCGCCCAAAACCGTAAACGTCAGAAGGTGCAGGAAGCTTTCACAAAGAAGAGCGAGCGTATCCACAATGTGGATCAGCTCATACGGGCGTACTGTATTTACGAGAAAGACGTGGAATACGTGGTCCAGGGGAACCGGGTACTGATAGTGGATGAATTCACAGGTCGGATTCTTCCGGGTCGCCGCTGGAGCGACGGGTTGCATCAGGCGGTGGAAGCCAAAGAAGGCGTCAAAATTGAGCGAGAGACTCAAACACTGGCGACCATAACCATACAGAACTATTTCAGGATGTATGACAAGCTGGCGGGAATGACCGGCACTGCCGAGACTGAGGCTGCAGAATTCAGCGAAATCTACGGGCTGGATGTTGTGGTTGTTCCCACCAACAGGCCGGTGCGGCGGGTGGACTGGAATGACGTAATTTACAAGACCCAGCGGGAGAAATACAGGGCGATTGTAAACGAAATAGGCAATTGTTATGAAAGAGGGCAGCCAGCCCTGGTAGGAACCGTTTCTGTAGATGCTTCCGAGTTGATCAGCAGGATGCTCAAAAGAGCGAATATTCCGCATAACGTTTTGAACGCGAAGAACCATGAGCGTGAAGCGGAGATTGTTGCGCGAGCCGGCCAGAAGGGCGCGGTCACCATTGCAACAAATATGGCAGGCAGGGGAACCGACATCAAGCTTGAGCCGGGAGTGGTAAAAATTGAACGAAGTGTTGTGGAATCGGAGCTGCCGCTGGAAGGAAAGATGAATGGCGAGACGCTCAGGGAACATCTTGAAAACAATCCCTGCGGACTGCATGTTATCGGAACGACCCGGCACGAATCAAGGCGCATAGATCGGCAGCTTCGGGGGAGGTGTGCTAGACAGGGTGATCCTGGGTCGTCGCGTTTCTATATTTCCCTGGAAGACGATCTTATGCGTCTTTTCGGTTCGGACAGAATCAGCGGGATTATGAGCAGGCTTGGATTGGAGGAGGGACAGGAACTGGAACACCGATGGCTTAACCGCTCTATTGAGTCGGCGCAGAAGAAGGTTGAACAACAGAATTTCGCCATTCGTAAGAGGACTCTTGAATACGATGATGTCATGAACGCCCAGAGAGATGTTATTTATGAGTTTCGGGGTGATATTGTGCGGTCGGAAAATGTCAGGGCGCACATATACGACGTGGTTCAGGACGTGATTGAGGTCGAGGCTGAGAATGCCGTTGAAAGCGAGGAAGGAGAAGGGTCTTTCGTGGAGTGGCTGCGCATGACATTCCCGATCGCTGTTGAAGAACGGGACTTCAGAGGAGTGGAAGATACCGGAAGGATGGCCTCCATTGCTTATGAGAAGGTAAAAAGCGCCTATGACCTGAAAATTTCACTTGAAGATCCGGATAGTGTGGAAATGATGGAGCGACAAATTCTGTTGCATTCGATTGATTCTCACTGGCAGGATTACTTGAGAGGCATGGACGCTTTGCGGCAGGGGGTGGGCTTGAGGGCTTATGGACAGCGTGATCCCCTGATTGAATTCAAGAAGGAAGCTTACCAGATGTTCGAGGATCTCATGTCCAGTATAAAGAGCGACGTGTGTTCAGCGATTTTCAAATCCGCCACGTCCATTGAGACTTTCCGTTCTTTCATGGAATCGCTTCCCCAGACGCTGGTACATGATGAAGTCTCCGCTCTGGGCGCGGCCCCACAGGATGCTGCCGAGAGCCTTATCGGCGGGCGAAAGACGGGTTCGGAACATGGCCAGGCTGCGCGAGAGGAAGAGATTGACCCGTTGCCTTCAAGAGGGGGGCATGGGACAGCGACAGTCAAAAGATCTCAGCCGAAAGTAGGGCGAAACGATCCGTGCCCGTGCGGAAGCGGTAAGAAATACAAGAAATGTTGCGGTGCATGATGTGCAAGGCCGTGCAGGAAAATGGGCTTGAAAATTAAGAAAAGACATTGGGTGTTTGTTGCCCGCATTCTAGCATCAGTGGGGACGGGTATACTGCTCGCAACGGCATATCCCCCTTTTGAAAGCCCGGAAGCTGCCTGGGTTGGCCTGATTCCCCTTTTGCTGCTGTGCCGGTGGACGAAGCCGGGGCATTGTTTTTATTGGGGGCTGCTGGCTGGTTCGTGCTTCTGGCTCATAAGTTTGTCATGGCTTCTTTCCCTTTATAATACATGGGGCTACCTCCCCGTGGTTATACTGGCGTGGCTTGCGATTTCGTTTTATTGTGCGATTTATTTTGCCCTGTTTACCCTTTTAAGCTCGCACGTAATAAGAAGCTGGCCGGTACTCGCAGGTGGCAACGGGCGTGGAAAACGGGTAGGATGGTTGAAATCAAGTGTTCGTGGGCTCGGGGTCATGGCGGCAGTAACCGCGTTCTGGGTGGGTATGGAGTTTTTCCGTTCTATCCTGTTTTCGGGGTTTCCGTGGAACGGGTTGGGAGTCAGCCAGTATCAGAAAGTCGCCTTCATCCAATTCGCTGAGGTGGGTGGAGTATACCTGGTTTCAGGGCTGATGGTTTTTGTTAACGCGGCAATAGCTCTGACAACTGTAAGAATTGTTGTGCGCTCCAGAAATCGTGGATATTCCAGCGGGATGCATCTGGAGTTGATGGTTGGACTGCTGGTATGGCTTCTTTTCTGGGTTTGGGGAATCCGTCTGGCGAGAATGAGCGACCGCAACCTGATGCGCGAAGCCGAAGCGCACATTGCCTGTATTCAACCTGGCATATCGCAGGACAGGAAATGGTCCGGTAGGCCGGAGTATACCTTGAATATATATGATAAGCTGCAGCAATACACACGGGTTGCGTCTATTGGCGGACCGGATCTGATAATATGGCCTGAGACCGCGGTGCCCGGCTACATTGGCGGCGATTCCAGTCTTCGCGATGAGTATGCGATGGATTTCGTTGAAAATCTTGCCCGCGAATTCGGACCGCTGCTTGCAGGCGCGATGGAAGCTGTTCCCCGGGGCGGCGAGAATTTATATTACAATAGCTCATTTCTTTTTAACAGGTCGGGAGATATTCAGAAGTCTTATAGAAAGAAGCATTTGGTTCCTTTTGGAGAATACCTTCCCTTTGAAAATGTTTTCCCTCTTATTAAGCGCTTTGCGCCGCTGGGATGGAGTTGCACATCCGGAAAGACGGGAACTGTTTTCGAATTGGCGTTGGATGCCGGAGAGACAGGGACAGAGGGGGCGCAATACGTCTCGGATCTGAATAGCCAGGGGGAAGAGAGGGGTGCGGGTAAGACAACAGAAGGGGCAAGAAATGAATTAAGAGCAAAATTCTCTGTCCTGATCTGTTTTGAGGATGTTTTTGCGTATTTATCTCGCAATGCTGTGCGCGATGGGGCCGAAATACTGATTAATCAGACTAATGACGCATGGTTTGACGGCTCTGCCGGATTGGAGCAGCATCTGAGTCACTCTGTGTTTCGTTGCGTGGAAAACAGGGTGCCTGCAGTTCGGTGTGCGAATACCGGCATAACATGCCATATTGATCCGGTTGGCAGAATCGACGCTTTTGAATTGAGAGACAGTGAGATGAGCCGGTTCGAAGGGGCGGACTCCTACCGTGTCAAGTTCAGGAAACGGCGTGATACGCGAACATTTTATTCACGATTCGGTGATTTACCCTTCGCGGTGCCCTGTGCGGCGGTATCTATCATTTACTCGGGAGCGTTATTGTTAAGATGGCGCAAGGACAGATGCAAGCGCCGGTCCGGGAAAGAAGATGCTTGAATCGGTGGAAACAGGGTCGTACGGTGCGTAGAGTAATTTGAATGAGCAAACATAAAGAATGGAGTGCGTGATGATTGAAGATGCAAAGGGACGGCTTGGGACTTTGAAAAACACATTGGAAGAAATGCGGGGGTATCTTTGACATCGCAGAGAAAAAAAGTTTGCTCGGCAGCCTTGAGAGCGAGACAACTAAACCGGACTTCTGGGATAATCAGGCCGCCGCCCGTTCCGTAATAGACGAATCCAACAGGCTGCGGGCTGTTCTTGCGCCTTTTGACCGACTCGAGGAGTTGATCGAAGAAGGGGATGTTCTCCTCGAAATTGCCGAAAGCGAATCTGAAGACGAAGCCAGGGAACAGGCAGTTTCCGATGCCATGCAACGTTTGTCCAAAGCAGAGGAAACTTGCGCCCGGATCGAATTCCAATCGCTTCTTAACGGCAGGTATGACAGCAATAATGCGTATCTGACACTGCATGCCGGAGCAGGTGGCACTGAGTCGTGCGACTGGGCCGAGATGCTTTTGAGGATGTACGACAAATACTGTGAGAAGAAAGGTTTCGAGCGTGAGATGCTTGAATTCCAGCCAGGCGACGAAGCCGGAATAAAGCGGGCCAGCTTCCTTGTCAAGGGTCCGTATGCATATGGAAATCTGAAGGCGGAGCGGGGTGTCCATCGCCTTGTCAGGATCAGCCCGTTTGATGCCAACAGTCGAAGGCATACTTCGTTTGCCGCCCTTGACGTGGTGGCTGAGCTGACCGAGGATGTTGATGTGGAAATCAATGATGAGGACATACGGGTTGACACATACCGGTCCAGCGGTGCAGGTGGACAACATGTTAATACCACGGATTCAGCAGTCAGGATTACGCATATTCCTTCGGGCATTGTTGTGGCCTGTCAGGCTGAACGTTCGCAACACATGAACAGGAGCAAGGCCTTCAATATGTTGAAGGCCAAGGTTCATGAACTGAATATGGATCAAAAGCTCAAGGAAATGGAACGTTTTTATGGTCAGAAAGGTGAAATTGCGTGGGGGAGCCAGATACGCTCGTACGTGCTGCACCCGTACCGCATGGCCAAGGACCACAGGACAAATCTTGAGAAGGGAAATGTGGACGCAGTTCTTGACGGGGACTTGGATGAATTTATCGAGGCATATCTGAAGCAATCCCTTGAACAGGAATAATCAGGCGGGGAGGCTGTAATGGGACTTCGAAGTATGACGGGGTACGGAAACGGGGAGTGTATGTTAAAGGGTGTAAGAGTGGCGGTTGAACTGGGATCTGTAAACAGAAAACAACTTGACATCAATTTATCATTGCCTCGGTCTCTTGCTCCGCTGGAGGCGCGTTGTTATGAGATTATACACCAACATTTTTCGCGGGGACGCATCATCGGGAATATAAGGATCAGCGGCAGTGACGGTGTTGATGTCAGGGACGTAAAAATCAACACCGGCGTGGCTCGGAAGTATCTCAGAGAAATAAGAAAGACGGCCGAAGACCTGCAAATAGAAACCAAATCAACCGATATGGCTTTTTTGTTGCAGCTGCCGGATGTTATTGCGATCACCAGGCATTCGGATGTTCCGGGATCGATATGGCCAGTACTGGAGCGTGCGCTTCGTTTGGCTGTGAAGGAGCTTGTTGCAACAAGACGTGTTGAAGGTAGAGAACTCGAAAAGGATATATCCCGGCGAACAGAAAAACTGGGTCAGCTTGTTTCATCTATAAAGCAGCGGGCGCCTGTTAACATCAGGAGGCAGAAGGAAGCTTTGAACAGGAAGATGAAGGATCTTGGTTTAAATGTATCAAACCGAGATCCGGAGGTTATGCGCCAGCTTGCTTCTTTTGCAGAACGCTTCAGTGTTGACGAAGAAATAGTGAGACTCGATAGTCATTTAAAGCAGTTTAAATCTTTATTGAGATCAAAACCGCCTGTCGGCAAAAAGATGGATTTTGTTTGTCAGGAACTGCTTCGGGAAATGAACACCGTAGGTTCGAAGGCCAGTGACACAAAAATATGCAAGCTGGTTATTGACTGTAAGGCGGAACTTGATTCTGTTAAGGAACAGGTTCAAAATGTGGAGTAAAGAATAAGGAATGAATGTCCAATACCCAGGAAGGAATGGCCAATGATCAAGAAGAGGCGGATCGATATTCCGGGGTGCGGACACAAGCATCTCGCCTGTGCGGGGGAGGAGTTTCGAGGTTTTCGGTGGAATCGGGTCGACATAAAAAGCCGTTGTTGATTGTGATCTCAGCGCCGTCGGGCGGGGGTAAGACGACGTTGTGCACGAAGCTTTTATCTGAATTCAGCGATATTGAGTACTCAATATCCTGCACAACCCGACTGAAAAGGGGTAACGAGCAAGATGGCAGAGATTATCATTTTGTTTCCGAAGCGGAATTTGACAAACTGATAGAGAAAGGGCGGTTTCTTGAGTATGCAATAGTTCACGGGTACAGGTATGGAACCTTAAAGACAACGGTTTTACAGTCTTTGTCTGACGGCAGGAGTGTTCTTTTGGATATAGATGTACAGGGGGCGAGGCAGATTAGAAAGAATGTTAAATATGATCCATCTTTACAGAAAGCGATGGTTGATATATTTGTCACCGTGGAGAACACGAAGGTGCTTCGCGACCGCCTGTCCAGAAGGGATGAGGACAGCGCCGAAGCTGTGGAGCTTCGTTTGCGGAACGCCGTAGAAGAGCTGAAGAGTAAAGATGAATTTTCTTACGTGGTGGTAAACGACCGATTGGAGTTGGCGTACCGCCGTCTGGTTTCAATCCTTTGCAAGAACTGGTATGATACTGAGAACGAGGTTGGGTAATATGAAAAAGAGCACGAAAACTGTGGTGCTGGGGGTGACCGGATCAATTGCAGCCTACAAGGCCGCGGAACTTGTCCGCCGCATGACTTCCAGAGAATGGAACGTCCAGGTGGTGATGACCGAGTCGGCCCGCAAATTTGTTGGAGAATTGACTTTCCGGACGTTGTCGAGGAATCCTGTAGCCTTAGGGATGTTTGAAAATCAGATACAATGGGATCCGGAGCATATTGGACTTGCGGACATTGCCGACGTTTTTGTGATTGCTCCATGTACTGCGAACGTTCTGGCCAGGGTTGCCAACGGTATTGCTGATGATCTGCTGACATGCAGCTTTCTGGCTGCGGCTGCCCCGAAAGTGATTGCTCCTGCCATGAATGAAAAGATGTGGGATAATCCTGCGACGCAGGCTAATGTTGAGGCGCTAAGGGGGCGGGGGATAGATGTTATCGATACTGAGTCAGGGTACCTGGCCTGCGGATATCAGGGCAGAGGCAGGCTGGCGCCTATTGACGGGATTATTGGAATTATCGAAAAGATGATGGAGGTGAACCAATGAGCAAGAGAATGCTTTGGGCATTACTTCTTATTGCTGCTTGTGTGATTATTTTTGTTGCGAATGCCTCAGAGCGCGCCAGTGTGCTGCTGATTCCGGGGCTTGATCTGTCTATTAACGGAATGAGCGCGTTGATATATCTTTCTTTTGTCATAATAGGCGTGATATTAGGTTTTCTGTTGAAATGAAGCAGTTGGCGCTGCTTCGAAATGACGTAATCCTTGTAGACCGGCTTCTTGTTGCCAATGGACCTCTGCAGAGAATGAAAGGTCTATTGGGTTGCAAGCATCTGCCTTCAGGGGAGGGGGTCTATCTTGAGCCGGCGCCGGTTATTCACACATTTTTTATGCAATTCACCCTCGATCTGATTTTCCTGGACGCCAGTATGCGGGTTACTCGCTATCGCAGAAACGCCAGGCCGTTTACAATCGTGCATGGGGGCAAGGGCGCTCGCTCCGTGGTTGAGGTTGAGTCAGGATGGCTCAGATCTGATTTGGTGGGCGTTGGAGACAAGCTGGACATGCGGGAACGTTTTAACCCGCATATCTCACACTCCTCCGGCGGAAACAATTGATAGCGCCATTATTGCAAGCCCAAATCGTTTTACCCGATCTTGCGGTGTGTTCACACAGCTTCGTCCGGTTAAACCGATTTTGCCTCGCACTAACAGCGCTCTGAACCGTTTCTGCTCGAAAAAGTGTGAGATATGCGGGTTAATCTCTCGGTGTGACCGGACGCCTTACCCTGATTTTGTCTGCCGGAAAAGTCATTATTGTGCCTGGTTTTATTTCAAGGCGGACAGTTCCGTTTCGCCTTATTTCTACAAGCATTCCCCGGTAGGCGCCGACATCTGTTTCGACCATATAGTTAATAACAAAATGCTTTTTCAGTGTCTTCTGCACTGTCGTGGTTTTTCCTTTATCTACGGTAATCTGAAAAGAGTTATCGTGGTATCCCTTTTTCTTAAGCGTAACTTCGTGTGTCCCCGCGGGTATTGGCTGTAGTATGAGTGGCTGGGACTTGTTATCTTCATTTTCAAGATTGAGTCTTGTTCTTCCTTTCGGGTCCCCGTCTATGCTGACTCTGACATTTGAAGGAACAGTGGTGATTCGAACTGTTCCGCTGTTTTTCTCAAGACGAAATTCCTCTGTTTTTTTGTCTCCATTCTCAAGGGTTATTGTACGGGCGAGGGGAGCATATCCTTCGAGCTCGGCTCTGACCCTGTAGTTGCCCGGGTCGAGGTCGGAAAGCGTGACCGGAGTAATTCCGACCCTTTCGTTCTCAAAGTAGATTCTCGCATTGGAGGGCAGGGATACGACTTCTAATTCTGCCGGAATCGGTTTAAGCCGGATAGTGATTTCGTTTCGGTCCCCCGACTGAAGTGTCACGGTGTCCTCGTAGGTTTTATAGCCCTCTTTGAGGAGGGTCAGCGTGTTTTGGCCTTTGGGTACTCGCTCCAGTGTGCATGGCGTGTTGCCCTTGTCGAGGCTGTTCAGGAGAACTTTTGCTCCAGAAGGCTCGGAATCTATGACGAGATCTGCGGAGTCGGATGTCAATTCGATCTCGTGCTTGCGCGGTGTCCGGTCGTCAAGATTCAGTGTCACATTCTTAGACGTATACCCCTGGCTGGCAATAGTCATTTTGTAGCGCCCAAGCATCAGATCGGTAAGAAGCAGAGGTGTTTGGCCCATGTAGGCGTCTTCTATTTCGACTTCGGCTCCGGATGGTTGGGAGTGCACGAGAAGGAGCGCTTTTACAGGATCCATGTCCATGTTTATTGTCATCTTCTGACCCGGCTTCAAAGTCACGGTGCGTCGGGCGTCATGGTAATTTTTCTTTTTTGCCACTATCAGATGTTTTCCGGGACTCAGATTGGCTATGATAACAGGCGCCTCCTCATGGACGACTCCGTCACAGGATACTATTGCTTCTGAAGGCGAGGTATCAACGTGTATTTCAGCGGTTTCAGTTCCGGTCCCGTTTGCGCCCCTGGCGACTGCCACGGCTATTGCCAGTCCTGCAATGACAAATGCAGCCGCTTTAGTTTTTTGACACAAATTCATAGATTTTCTCCAAAATGCCGCCCTTTGGGTCTTCAATTTTAGTCATTCCGACTAATGCGTCTTTCCGCTTCGATAAGCTGCTTACGCGCTTTCCTGTTGCGAGGATCGTTTCTGTCAGGAATGAGTTCGAGCAGAATTCTCAATTGAGTGGCGGCTTCTTCCCAGTTTTTCAATCGCATTGCCTTCTGCGCTCTGAAATTCTGATCTTCATACTTTCTCTGAAGCTCAGCTTTGCTATCCTTCAACAGCACTACCAGATCGTCGTAAAAATCCGGTTTTGGTTCGACTGTTTCGAGATAAAGTTCCGCTTCCTGCAAGTTGTCTATGGCTTTGGAAAGGTTGTCTATTGCAACCTCCCGTTCATCGTAAAGTTTTTTACCCTGGAGGTATGCTTCCCGGGCCATGCTTTTGAGTTCGTCCTGAGTAAACTGCATTGCCCAGATGCCGAGTTCGTTTCTTGCGCATTCTTCAATAATCTGTCTTACCTCCTGGAATACAGGCGGCTCGAGCCTGTTGTGCACAATGGTTCGCCCCGTATCTCGTCCGACTGTAACGGATATATCCCATAATTCGTAGGTGTCGGGTTGAAGACCCTCGTACTCGTCTTTTAAACCAAAGAAACCGGTATTTGCTATGCTTTGTGCGAGGTCTTTTACATAATTTTCCTCGAGGCGGGCATCTTTCCGCACGCGTCGGCCTGTTTTCAGATCGTCTATTGCAACGTAAAGCATTCTATCACCGGTGATTCTGGCATTGTAGCGGAAAATATTATTGGTGTTTGCTTTGACTTTTTCGTAGTTGACCTCCAGTGACAGATCTTTTTCTGGTTTTGCAGGCGGGACCACTGGGGCGCCAGTATCGAATTTGATTAGCGACGGGAGCCATGCTGCTACAGCGAGTCCCAGGACCAGTACACCGATGGTAATGAGGGGCCATTTGCCGATACTCTTTCGATGTTGACCTTTGCCGGTTTTGGATGAGAATCCAAGATCCACAATCGGAGTGGATGCCGGCGCTTCAGAAGCTGTGGCGATGCCATTGTTTACCACTTTCAGAACAGTGTCGCCCAACTCTATCCTGTCCTCAGGATTAAGAGCCGTTTCCTGTATGGGCTGGCCGTTAACCAGGGTATTATTTGCGCTTCCGAGGTCGCTGAGCCACAGACCCGCGTCAGTTTTCCAGAAGAACCTGCAGTGGTGCCGTGAGAGAAGGGGATCCACTAGTACTATGTCGTTTTTTGAAGATCTCCCCATCCTCGCGCCTTCCGGCGGAACGGTTATGGACTTACCCTTGTTTGGCCCCGATTCAACAACTATGTGTACTGTTTCCGGCATAATTTTTCTCATTTAAGACTATCAATATCTACAGCATAGGTCAAGTAAGGGATGTACAGCAATGCTAATTATGGCCTGTCCGAAAAGGTGTTTCCAAACAGACCGTTGCAATGCAGCACGTTTTCTTATCTGTGCTCGTACACCCATATCTCTTTTATCTGTCTTGGATACTCTTGCCCGATAATCGTCCATATTTCAACGTATAAGCGGGTCGGTTAAGTGTATCCGAGTAAGAATTGCGGCTAAGTGTACGGATTCAGGCACTTAACGGCCATCCTTAACCCTATACACTTACTCAAAACACTTAACCCGCATATCTATTTCGTAGCGAGAGCGTGGAGAGTGCTGCTGCGGGGGTGCAAATTGGTGAAACGCCGGAGCAGCCGTATAGACATACTGCAATCTGGCGGTTTGTCAATTCGTGCCGTCGCAGTGGCGCTATCCGCGCTCGCAACAGGAATTCTGTGAGATATGCGGGTTAACCGTTCTCTTCTGTCTCGCTGATCTATCAGGAGCGACCTGTGACAACACACTTCCGTGAAGAACCAACATTTGAGAGAAGGGAAGATCTGCAAGTAAGTGTTCTCTCGGTTTTGCCCCTCTTCTTGCCCTCCGACCCTTTTCGGACAGGCTCTATCTAAGCGCTATTCTGGACTAGAATCCCTGGAGGAGGATCTGATGGATTACCGGCCCTAGGAGTATAACAAAGACAGCCGGGAAGATGAACAGCAGCAGCGGGGCGAGCATCTTTACAGGAGCTTCGTTTGCGAGCTTTTCGGCCCTGTCAAATCTCCTTTGTCTGATCTGGTCGGATTGTATTCTGAGAATAGATCCAATGCTTACACCCAGTTCGTCGGCCTGTACCAGCGCACTGACGACCGACTTGAGGTCGTAAAGGTCTACGCGGGCTGACATATCGCGCAAGGCCTGGCGCCGGGTTTTGCCAACCTGGATTTCTCTGATCACTCTCAGGAGTTCTTCTCCAAAAGCGTCGACTTTTCCTCGTTCTACACTCCGTTGAAGGGCCGTCATAAAGTCCATTCCTGATTCAACGGAAAGGGTAAGAAGGTCGAGTACGAAAGGCAGCGATCTGCGTATCTGTTTCTGTCTCGATGCGACTGCCTGTTTCAACCAGAGCACAGGATACAGGAAGAACCATAGCGGACCGAACACGTAGATCGGTATTTTGAGATTTTCAAGGACAGGGTTGCGCCCGCCGAGCACAAGCGCGGAGATTATTATGACCCATAACAGGCCTAGTATAAGCGGCATCAATATTTGCAGGGCCATGATCTCGTCGGCGTTGATAAGGTCTTCATATCCCGCGGAGACAATTTTCTTCTGGATGTTTTTTCTGCGTTTGTTAAAGAACGGCTTTTTGAAGAGGCCGTGAAGATTAGGAGCAAGCGGCATCAAGAGTCGAAAAAGGA
>CAYSRM010000031.1:0-16950 GCA_964433435.1 uncultured Victivallales bacterium | reverse complement strand
ATTGGAACCCCTTTAGCCTGCAAGAAACTGACTTATGGGTAAAGGGCAGGGCTAGCCCGCCTCTCAATTGAGAAATGCGGGTTAAAGGAATGTCATGCCCGGATTGCCGAGGATTCGCCGAAGTCTCTTCCCCGATGCACAACAGCGCCTCAATATTGCTTATCCATTTTCGCAAATAGTTTGCGTTAACTCGAAAGCTTCGTGCGCAGCTCCGAAGGAATACGGAAGCTGATGCTTTCATCTGCAACGCGCACGGTTTCCACGCGAGTAAATCCATGCGAGAGAAGAAACTTCAAAACAACATCTACGAATTCCTCAGGAGTTGAGGCGCCGGCAGTAACCCCGACATTATGAATGTGCGATATCTCTTTTTCTTTCAGGCCATCAAGCGATTCTATAACCTTGGACCGACTGCCATGGGCCCGGGCTACCTCAGCAAGTCGATTGGTGTTAGAACTCGAATGTGAGCCGAGCACAAGAATAATCCCGCATTTTGACGACAGTTCTGAGACCGCTTTCTGCCGGTTTGTGGTGGCATAGCAAATACAGTTGCGAGGTGCAGTCTGAATCTTAGGAAAACGCTCAGCAAGAATATGGTAGGCCTTTTGTGTTTCTGCTATGCTCAAGGTCGTCTGAGTCATTAAAGCTACCTTCTCAGGATTTGTAACCCGGACAAGTTCTGCCTGCTTCTCGTTTTCCAGCACTTTGACCTGCCCGGGAGCTTCGCCGGCAACACCGATAATTTCGTCGTGCCTGGCGTAACCAAGAAGAAGGATAGTATAGTCACTTTCCGCAAACTTCCGGACCTGGCTGTGAACCTTGTTCACAAAAGGGCAAGTGGCATCAATGATATTGAGATCAAGTTCCCGCGCTTTTGCTCTGACAGAAGGGGACACTCCGTGAGCGCTGAAGAGGGTAGTGGCCCCGCGGGGCACTTCATCAATTACTTCCACAAATATGATGCCACGGCGGCGTAAATCCTCAACAACCATCCTGTTATGTACAATTTCCTTGAGACAGTATACCGGCAAGTCTGCAGCTTGCAAGACAAGGTCTGCTATGTCCAATGCCCTCCTCACGCCCGCGCAGAAACCGTGCGGCTCCGCCACATAGATAGTCTTTGCTTCAGATTTTATCATTGAAATCTTGTACAATAAAAGCCCGTAACGTGCAAATGCCCTTTATCCGTTCCCCTATAATTTGTATTATGGCGCCCCGGCTTCAATAGCGGGCCATTCCTGTCTATCCTCTCATGCGTCAAGGGCCATAATGAGAATGGTTGTCCATAAACTGCGAACAAACGGAATGTCTGTATCAAAAAACTGCGCTATTAATGCGACAAAAACGGCAAGTGAGACACAACCATTTCAGAAACATTGTGCGCCCGTTTGAAAACCTTTGGAATAAGGCATTTTCCAGGCCGAACTTTTTTCTCACAAAGTTGGCACGGATTAAGCTTTATATGAGATTAGAATTTGGTGATGAGTCGCTCCCGACTTGGAAACACCGACACAGCAATAAACGGCAATAGAAGTGTCTTCGACCTCTCGGGGGCGGCATCACTTTTTTGGGTATTTCATTTTGCTTATATGAGAAAGTTTATAAAATTTATGACCCGTTGGCCAGTATTAATGTCTGTAATTTTAATAATTTTTGCGGGAATAATAGTGGCGTCCTGCGGGAAAAGCAACAGGGGGCAACCTGGAGAGCGTGAAATGAACAGCGGAAAAACAAATGATTGGGGAGCTTACAGGACAGAGGAGGAATGGAAAGAAATTCTAACCCCCGAAGAATACAGGGTGCTCAGGGAAAAGGGGACCGAGCCGCCCGGCACAGGGAAATACAACAAACATTATAAAACAGGCGTATACAAATGCGCGGCATGCGGACACGAGTTGTTCGAATCCGAGGATAAGTTCGACTCGGGAACCGGCTGGCCAAGTTTCACAAAACCGGCAGACAAAGACGCCGTTAAAGAAAAGGCTGACAATTCGCTGTTCATGAAAAGAACCGAAGCGCTCTGCTCAAGGTGTAGTTCGCACCTGGGCCATGTATTCGAGGACGGACCAGAACCCACCGGGCTGCGGTATTGCATTAACTCGGTCGCTCTGAATTTCGAGGAACAGAAGAAGAAAGCTGAAAACGGTAAGCTTCAAAAGGCAACTTTCGGAGCTGGTTGTTTCTGGTGCACTGAAGCCGTATTCCAGAATATTAAAGGGGTCAAAAAGGTTGACTCCGGCTATATGGGCGGCAATGTTGAAAAACCCACTTATGAACAGGTCAGTTCAGGCAAGACGGGGCATGCAGAGGTCAGCCGGATTCTCTACGATCCAGACGAAATTTCATACGAAGAACTGCTCGATGTCTTCTGGAAGATGCACGATCCCACCAGCCTGAATAGGCAGGGAGCGGACGTCGGAACTCAGTACCGGTCAGCCGTCTTTTATCACAACAAGAATCAGCAAGAGATTGCCCTCAACTCCAAACAGAAAAAAAACTTGGAATACAAAGAGGATATAGTGACGGAAATCACACCCGCTACGGAATTCTACAAGGCGGAGGATTATCACCAGGATTACTATTCAAACAATCCTGGAGCACCTTACTGCCAGGCGGTTATAGCTCCCAAGCTGGAAAAGATAGAGAAATCTCAGTAGCCCACAACCAGAGGACGCTCAAGCATACGTTCGTACAGATCAAAGTAGTTTCTTGCTGTAACAGAGTGATTAAAAGTACTTGCGCTGTCTTTCATTATGCGGGATATCTGCTGTTCCTTTATGTCAGGCGGCATTATGTGGAAGTTCATTGCCTGGTCTACAGTCCATTTCAACCCGGAGCTTTCGTAAACGTTGAACACAAATCCGTTGCCTGTGTCCGCGCCAACATCCAGCGGCTGCACAGTATCGTGCAGTCCGCCGGTATCGTTGACTATCGGCAGAGAACCATAGATGCAACTGATCATCTGCGGCAGACCGCATGGCTCGAACAGGGAAGGCATGAGCATGAAGTCGGACGCCGCGTATCCCTTGTGCGAAAGTTTTTCATCGAAATCGCAAACCGCAACACGGTCATGGATGTCGTGGAATCGCACTATGTCCCTGAAAGGCTTCTGGAAAGGACCGCTTGCAACTACGATAATCTGAAGTTTTTCCATCCAGTATTCCGATACCATACCATACATTATATCTGCGAGGAGCTGGCAACCTTTCTGGGAAGGATCAAGCCTCGAGGGCCAGAAAAACAGCGGCGCGTCAGGGTCTTTTATCATTCCCAGTTGTTCCTGCAATCTTCGCTTGTTTTCCCGCTTCTTTTCCCGGTGATCCTCCGGTGAATAGTTAACATCGATATACGTATCTGTTTGTGGCCTGAAAGACGGGTCCGGCGCATTAAGAATACCAAACGCGCATCCCGCCTGTTTCTTGTTGTTAAGCTCCTGCCTGATTGTCGCGGGAACGAAATCGTGTATTCCTTCACAGACCTCATCAAGGAAAGACGGACTTACAGTGTTGACAAAGTGAGAAGCAAAAATCCCGCTGGCAAGCAGATCGACCGGATTGCAGTCCCTGGTCTGATCGTAGGTTCCAGGCGGATACTTGTAATAAAGGTTCTGCCAGAATTCCGCGGCGTCGATACCGCGGTCTTCGATATCGCTCAACGTCATTCCGTGTGTGTGGATATTATGCACTGTAAACAGGGTAGGTATTCCAAGTCGCCGGGCCATCGCCGGCACAAGCCCGGTAAGCCAATCATTGCAATGGATCAGGTCTGGATAGACTAGCGGTATAATGTTATTTATAACCTCACGTTGAAAAGCCAGGGCTACCTTGTGACTGTCCACGTTGTATCCGCTGTAGACTTCATCCCGGTAATAGAATATGCGGTCTTCGGCAAGATGAATCCTGTCGCTAGGCAGCTTGCTTTTATACACGCGCAATTCTTCATTCAGAAGCCTGCCGACATCGATGTGAAACATGCGCCGATAATGCGGCAGGGCCACGTGTACGTCGGAATTTAACTCGAAAAGCGCGGCAACCAGGGATGCTGAAACGTCGGCGAGCCCGCCTGCTTTGGCCCTCAGGTGCGACGACATGTTACCCATGCCCCGCGGAACCGAGGTTATTTCCGGGGTTACAATGAGTATCCTCGGCTTTCTCCTCTTTAAAGATCTTATTCTGCCCGGCATATCACAACCCGTTTGCCCATGTTACGAATCCAGGAACTGCGGAAATCCAGTCTTGCCCCTCAGGAGTAACGCGAGCGGTCAATCCATAGCGCCCGGTTTTTCTACAGGAAATCTCGCAGTTGTAAGTGTAGTTGCCTTCACCGTTATCCGAGGTTTTTTCCATTTTCTCGGCCAGGCTCTCAATAATGCGGTTCTCCGGATTTACCGGCCCGTAGTAGACCTGCACATCGACCTCTTCAGGCTTCAATTTGCCCAGGTAAACTTCCGCGGTTACCTTGAATGTATCGCCTACATGAAGCACGGAAATATCCCTGTCTGGCTGTGGAGGAGACACCTTCACTGCCTGCCAGTGCTTCATCAGTCGCTTGTGCTGAGAAACGAGCTTGCGAGTCCGATGAGAATCGTTCTCCTGCAGACGCCCGAACTCCTCAACCGCAGGCTGATAAAGGTTTTCTCTGTATTCCAGAAACATTCTCCTGGCAGTGTAGAAACTCATCGACATGCGCATGGACGCTTTCATCTTTTTTGTCCACTCCATCGGCACGTCATCGTCATTTCTATCGTAGAAAGACGAAGCTATCTCGTTTTCCAGCAGGTTGTACAGGGCATGTGACTCAACGGTGTCCTGGTAGTCCTCGTTGCTATATTCCTCGCCGTTGCCTATTGCCCACCCGCACTCCGGTGAATAGCCTTCATCCCACCAGCCATCCAGGATGCTTGCATTCAATACTCCGTTTAATGCAGCTTTCATGCCGGATGTTCCGCTGGCTTCATGGGGCCGGCGCGGAGTGTTAATCCACACGTCCACCCCCTGTACAAAATACCTCGCCAGCTGAATATCGTAATTCTCCAGAAATATTATCTTGTCCCGCATATCCTCCTGGCGGGCGAAACGGACAATGTCCTGGATAAGTTTCTTGCCCTGGTCATCAGCAGGGTGAGCCTTGCCCCCGAATACAATCTGGACCGGCATGTCAGGGTTGGTCAGTATTGCCTTGAATCTTTCAGGATCCTTGAGCAGCAACGTGGACCGCTTGTAAGTGGCAAACCTCCTCGCAAAACCAAGAGTGAGTGTATTATGATTTAAGACGGACTTGATCTTTGCTATCTCTGTGCTCGTGGAATGCCTCCTCGAGTACTGCCTGACCCCTAAATCCCTGGCTATTCTGATCAGCCGGGACCGCGACATCTCGTGCGCCCGCCACAGCTCAACATCCGGAATCTGGTCTATCCGCTTAACGGATTTCTTATCCGAAGGCTTTATTCGCCACTCATTGCCAATGTACCTGTCAAAAAGGGACGCATTCTCAGGCGAAAGCCATGATGCCAGATGGACCCCGTTTGTTACATGAGACAGCGGAATCTCATCCTCCGGCCTGCCGGGCCACAGGTGGCTCCACATATTCCTGGTCACCTTTTCATGCAGTCTGCTGACCGCGTTGGAGAATCTCGACACCCTGAGTCCGAGGATGGTCATTGTGAAATCATGGTTCTCCTGCTGCCCTGGCGCCATCCCCCATTCTACGGCAGCGCCTGCGTCTATACCCAGATCCTCGCTGAGAGCATCAAGGTGGCTCTTTACAAGTCCTTTGTCAAAAGTCTCGTTACCCGCAGGTACCGGAGTGTGAGTAGTAAAAACACTGGTCCTACGGTTCATCTCGAACGCTTCATCGAAGCTGTAGCCCCTGTCTTTGACCAGGTGGGATATGCGGCCGAGCGCAACAAATCCTGCGTGCCCTTCGTTCATGTGGCAGGCCGGCGGTTCGTATCCAAGCTTGACCAGCGCCTTCATGCCTCCGATGCCAAGTAGCAGTTCCTGCCGAAGCCTCAACTGTTTGTCGACTTCGTAAAGCTGATGAGAAATGCGGCGCAGCTCCGGAGGATTGTCAGGAATGTTTGCATCCAGCAGAAAGAGAGGAACCGTCCCTACATCCAGCTCCCACACGGTTGCGTAAAGCGTCCCGTCTGGCAGTGGAAGGCTTATCTTGACCTGTTGATTTTCTCCCCTGCAAGCCTTTTTCAATGGAAGACGATGCACCTCGTTTTCCGGATAGGCTTCCTGCTGCCAGCCATCAGCATTCAGATATTGCTGAAAATACCCGGAACGGTACATCACACCCACACCAACCAGCGGTATGTTTGTGCTTGAAGCGGCTTTAAGATGGTCTCCCGCAAGGCAGCCAAGCCCGCCGGAATACAGACGAACGCTCTCGTGTATTCCAAACTCGAGGGAAAAATACGCAATGCTGTCGTTGTTTACCGGCAAACCGCCCATGCCGGTATCGGGTATCTCGTTGAAAAACCGTTCCTTCACCTCTTCATAGTGCGAAAGAAAGGCGCTGTCACCAGCCAGCTCTTCAAGCCGTTCCTGAGGAATCTGCGTAAAGAATTTCAACGGATTGTGGTTCGCGTTGCGCCACACTTCCGGATTAATGCGCCTGAAAAGTTCAACCGCATTTGAATTCCAGCACCACCACATGTTATATGCCAGTGTCTCAAGAAACCGAAGCTTCTCCGGCATGGCTGGCGCCACATTAAAAAGCTGAAGTTTCGTGATATTTTCGCTGCTCATGTTTCCTCTGTTTCCTTTAAAAAACCAGTTCCCTGGTTCCGGCTTCAATTCTGTTTTCTATAAACACGTTATTAGTTTTCTTCGCAACTGGCAAGAACACGATAAAGCTCGGTAGCGCTCCATGCCTGGGCTCCGCATCCTTTCTGCCTGTGCGGGAAATCACCATCGAGAATTTCAGGAATCTGGCCTATACATCCGCTTTCCATTATTTCAGCGCTGCTGGCCAAAACCGAACGCGCCAGTCCGGCCGCAGACTTGCCGTAAATCATGCACACCGCTTCGCAGTAAGACGGAAACAGCCAGCTCCAGGCTGTGCCGTTATGATAGGCGGGCTTACGCCTGGTATCCTCATCACCGGAGTAATTCCCCCAGTACGGCCTTTCCGGATTGTTCAATAAACGGCCCTCATGCCCCACCGATATCGGGAATTTAACCGGTCTGTCCGCAAGACTCCTGATCGCCCCCGGCACGAGAAGCTCTGCACAGGAAGAAATCACTTTTCCCCCTATGGCTCCATCCTTTACAGCTTCCATGGTTACAGCCAGAAGCTGGTTGGGCCGCAGGGCGTCGTCCGGCGCAGCATCACGCGCGCTTTGTCCGGCTCCCGCATGCAGACAGTCAGACAACCAGTCTGAACCTTCAAGCCGCCTGTTCCAGTAATGCTCCAATATGGACCCGGCCACTTTGTCGGCCATCCCGGTCAAATCATTCCGGCCGGTGTGATTCAACGCAAAGGAAAGCGCCCGATACCATAGCGCCTGAATTTCTATGGGATATCCCTCGCGGGGGGAACCGGCCGGATAGTTGGTGTCCATCCACGTAAAGTGCGAAGGACTGAAGATAAGCAAAGACTCGCTATCCATCTTAATCCCGTTTTGGGTTCCGGCCATGTAGCCGCCGATAATCGAATCCATCACCCGGCGCATTGTCCTTCCACCACAGTCCGCGTCAAGAATCTCCTTTTTGCCGGTCGCGGCAACATAATCGGCAAGCGCGACAATAAACCACAACGGAGCGTCGGAAGTATCCCTGTTCGAGGCGTCGTTTCCGTAAATCACGTTGGGCAGAGTCCCGCCTTCTTCGAATCTGGCGAACTGCCTCAGAATCATCTCCGACTCTCTTAACATGCCTGCCGCTATCATGCCGCGCAGACAGATCAATGTGTCGCGTCCCCAGTCCAGGAACCACGGGTAACCTGCAATGACAGTCTTCAACCCCTCCCTCTCCACAATAAAATTACTGATGGCTTCTTTCGCCATCTTCACAATAGGCTTGCGATGAGCTTCCGTGTCGCAGGGCGCACTTCTGCGGTCCATGTATTCGGCTGCCTTCGAATTTACAGCCGCGCAAACATTCACCGTTTGTCCCCCTTTTAGCGAAACTTTGAAATACCCCGGGCCAAAGAGATCGGAGCAATCGTCCAATCCACGCTCACCGTCGAGAGGGTGCGCGACCATATACGTCCACTCGGGCTCAAAAACAAAATTGCCCTCTGAACATTCCATGTCCAGCTTCCTCGCCGGATGAGGGACAAAAGCAAAGCCGTTCTGTCGTGCGTCTATCTTTCCGGGCCATTGCTCTTCGAGACCACGAAATGCCTTTGTCTTCTCGTGGCAGCTCCGGTCCTCTATATCCGGGCGGATGATAAGGTCAACCGGCAGACTGTCTTCCTGAGCTTCCCTCCGCGAGCGTGAAGTGTGGCGATAGAACCCGAGCGCCACTGCATTCTCAGCCTGTATCAGTTCAAGAGTCACTGTAAGTCTGACAAACTTTCCTCTTCCGCAGGGCAGCCGGAACTCCCAGCTTGCGCAACGTCCGTCGCCCGCAGCAAAAGTTTCCATGAAATCCGCATTGAGAGCCTGCCAGTATCCCTGGTTAACAATCCAGGCGCGGCATCGGGTCAGCATCACGTGCGGGTCGGTGGGGCGGTCAGGATCAAGATTTGCCGCCAGCATTGCGTCATACTGAGAACGGATCTCCGGCCATTCGGCGCGAACTTGAGCCATGGCGCCCTTGCCGTTTGTGCACAAAGCATAGCTTTTCTTTTTGATTGCATCGTCCCGGGAAAAAACAGTCGAAACTTCCGGGAGATTCCGGGCAAGCTGCAGAAGCGGGCTTACTGTTTCCTGTGTCGACCCGTTTTCATAGACGCTGAGATGCAGATAAAGCTTTCTGTTGCCTCTGAATTCACCGGACGGAAACACAACCGCAAAATACTCGCCGCTTTTTGCCTGCACACTGCTTTCCCTCTGAAGAATTATTTCCCGGTCTTTCAGTTCAAAAACAAACGGCGAATCAGAGGTAACTATCATAGCGCCCCCCGGCGGCAGCATTGCGACCTTCCGGGCATCCCGCGGCCATGCCCAGGATATAATCTCTTCATAAGAAGCCTCTGTCTTCCATTTCCGGCAGAACTGAAAAGGATCGTCGGCCAACTCGCCGCCTTCTGCGTCAAGATCAAGATCCCCTATCGAGCGGCTCGATCCAAACCTCGTTATAATATCCAGAGCTATGGCCTTCATGCATTGCTCCATGCAGGCGCTGGACCCGAAACTGCTGAACGAAACAGTATCCACGTTCTTAAGGTCCGACTCGTTCAGACTCAGAGCGACAACTTCTCCCTCGCGCAATACGCAGCCCGTCAGATCGCCTTCGCTCCTGAAATCCCCGCGCACGTCGCCCGAAACCAGATCAATCGGCTGTCCAGCCGTCGCGTCAAAATCTTCAGTCTTCCACCAGACCTCGTTTTGTCGGTCGTCGTCAAGATTGGCCAATACAAGAATGAGACTTTCCGTCGCTTGCTCGGGTTCGCGAAGAACAGCAATAGTGTTATCCCTCGAGGTATGGACCAGCCGCATACTCACGCGGCCGCGAAAAGCGGGATGTCCTTCCAGAATCTTGTTCAGACGGCTTACAAGCTGAACCTGGTTTTCTTCCGCGCCCCAGTTCAAAGACGGCGCGCCATGCACGTCGATCTTTTTATCGGCAAACCACTCCACCCCGTTGGCAATCCCGAAAGCTCCATTGTGGGAACAAAGCGCAGCCAGGGCAGTGCGCATACGGGCATAGGTTTTCGATTTCGACGCAAGCCTGTTGTTGTCATGAGTCTCTGAAAAATGAACCAGGGATCCTTTTGTCTCCGATATCCTGATAGACAGCGGAAGATAACTTTCGATCTGCTGCCGATCATAGTTCTGGAAAAGTTCCGAATACGCCCAGTTGAGCCCCGCTTCCCCAATCAATGATTCTGTTGTTTCTATTTTACCGCCCAGACCCTCGAGGATGAAAATAGTGTCGGGATACTCGCGCCTGACTTTGGCCACTACATATTCCCAGACCATGAACGGCAACATGTAGCCGGCGTCGCACCTGAACCCGTTGACCCCCTGCCGACGCCAGAACAGAAAAACATCCGCAACGTATTTCCACAGTTCAAGGTTCCGATAACTGAGTTTTACCAGGTCTTCCCAGGTAATGCCCCATGCGCCGGGCGACTCAAACGCGTCGTTCTCGTCCCGGGCAAACCATTCAGGATGCTGGTTCTGCATTTTCGAGGCCCAGCCGGTATGGTTTATAGGCATGTCAAGAAAGACCTTGGCGCCCCTGGAGTGAATTTCCGACACCAACTCCCGGAACTGCCCGAGCGGGGTTGCGCTCTGATCAAAATCCGCCAGCGCAGAATCTACGCCCATCAGATCCAGCGCAGCGAAAGGGCTGCCGAATCGTCCCATCCGCGCATATGTCGTCGGCACGGGATGAATAGGGAGAAGCTGTATAATCCTGAAACCCATCTCGCCTATAATGAAATCCAGTTCCCCGGCAAGGTCCCTGAATTTCCCTGAAGGAGGTATGACTGTGTAACCCACGCTTTCAAGTTTCTCAACAGCGGGGTCAGACTGGTCGGCGTCTCTTCTGGATTTGTTGGGACCGAATTGGCGCACAAAAGCCGAATATATCGTATTGGCCGCATAGCTGATTGACGGTTCAGTTTTTATCACCGTATTGCCGCCCTCCGGCCAGAGCGGTTGATTTTCACCTGATGGAATAAAAAGACACTTTGCCTTGAATATGCCCACTTCCGCTAACGGCATAGTGATCCGATAGGTGGTCTCTCCGACTTTGCGCATCCTGACATCATGCCAGTCGCGGGCGGCAAAGGGGCGGGCCTGTTCCACATGCTCTATTATTTCACGGCCGGTAATACTTCCCCGCCCAAGTGTCGTGCGAAGATAAGCCCTGCCCTCAACCGGCTGGGCAAGACTCATTTCAAAAGCAATTGTGTCGCCTTTGTACACAACTATGTTTTGCCCCGGCGCCGGGCTTTGAGTTATCATTCCCTGTCTCCCTCTCAGCCTCCCGGAAGTTTCTTCCGGTATTGATAAAAAGTATCTCAATATTCTACGCGAGATTCTTCTCCGATACCACCCGGCATTTTACTTAGTAAGGTCTTCCGAATCCCTGATCAGAAGCTCAACCTCTGACGTTCCAAGCCTCTTTTGCATTTAGTAAAACCAGTTGACAAAATATTAATGACAATTGAGCAGTTGTTTTGAATTCCACTACCATCCCATAAGCCCTGATACAGGGCCGGGAACAGCCGCATTTACTAACGTTTTGGGCATCTCGCGTCAAACCTGCATTCGATATTTTCCTGCTGCAGAAGAAAGCTTACCACGGAGGCACGGAGACTCGGAGAAGAGGTCCGCGCAAATGGGAGATTGGCTATCTCTGCGTTCGACTCGACACAAACAAAGTGGTGATAGCCAATATCCCATTTGTGCGGACGGTTTGTAAAAGGAGGAAGAGGAGGAGCACATCACAGAACCATCCTGTCAAATCGCTTTCTCTCATGCTCTCATCTTTCTCCCACCACCACTGTCGTGTGAATTCGGGTCCTCACGAATTCACGCGACCTCTTCTCCGTGGCTCAGTGTCTCCGTGGTACGTCCCCCCCTTTGCCATATGGGACGCTAGTGTTCGAATTCCATGAATTTGCAAAAGCCAAGGCAGAACAATATGCTTTGAAGCGGTCTCTTTATGAGCGCATCCTGCAGGAAAGCGGGAAGCATTTTACCGGCATAGTCGGGCCGCGCGGCAGCGGGAAGACAGTTCTTCTCTGGCAGTACGCTGCCTCTCACACCAGGACGCCTTCTATTTTTCAATTGATGTTTTGAGCGGGGAAGACGATCTGCTGGATATCGTGAAAACGCTGCAGGAGCACTATGGATCCAATACCCTGCTTCTGGATGAGATTCACTTCATCTCGGAACCCGCACAAACGTTAAAGAAACTGTACGATTTCAGGAACGTTAAAGTCATCTTCACATGTTCCGTTGCTCTTGCAATGCGCCAGTCCGCCTATGATCTGTCTCGGCGCGTCAAACTGCTGACCCTTTTTCCGTTCTCATTCCGTGAATACCTGCGATTCAAAGAAGATGTTTATCTCGATAAACTGAGCCTTGAACAACTTATCAACCGGCGGTGGGACCCGCAGCATCTGCGAACCGGCCGGCATTTTGATAAATACCTCAAAGACGGAATTCTTCCCTTTTCCATGCACGAACCCGATCCTCTCCCGCTGCTTGGCGGTATCATCGCCAAGGTAGTCTCGCGAGACATGCCTTCGATAGAGAAACTGACGACCGGCGAACTGCCATTGATAAGAAAGCGGCTGCAGTTTGTCGGAACTTCTGCGGTTGACGGAATCAACTACTCCTCGCTATCGCGCAACCTGGGGATAACCAAGTACAAAGCCAAGCAGTATATTCATTACCTCGAAAAAGCCTTTGTTCTGCACCGGGTATTCCCTGAAGGCACAAACGTCCTGCGGGAACCCAAGGCTCTGATGGCGCCTCCGTGCCGCCTTCTTTACCGAGATTATAAAGACGCTGTAGGCGGACTCTGCGAAGATTTCTGCGTTGAGTCTTTACCCGCATATCTCACAAAAAGTCCTGCTGCGAACGCGGATAGCGCCACTGCGACGGCACGAATTGGCAAAACGCCAGATTGCAGTATGTCTATACGGCTGCTCCGGAGTTTTACCAATTGGCGCCCCCTCACCAACACATATATCACACTCTTCTCGAGCGAAGCGAAGACCGCGTTTGCGCCAAAAGCACATCACGCGTCCCACTCTCCTCCCCATTTCAGCTGTCAACTTTCAACTTTTCTTGACGAAGCCACCCCCATCGAATGATCGGGGCAGCTTTCTTCTTTCTGTTTCTCCCCGTCACGCCCCACATTCGCGTTAAGTAGCGGCGTCGTCCTTATTTCTTGACTTAGCTTCAGTAGATTACAAACTTACTTGGCAAATCGGATAAGGAATTACTTGATGAAGAACCTGTAACTGTTTCTGGCAATTTCTTTCGCTTTTGCGACCAGTGGTCTGTGCCGCTACAGAAAAGGGGACGCCCGGAGAATGTTTCGCTCACCAGAGGCACGGAAGCGGATTTGAAACCTTTCTAGTTCAAGATTACAAGGGCCGGAAAGCCGGAGTGGGGAAATGCGGCTAAATCGATTATATTCTAGGCCAAACAGGAATTGGATTCAATTATTGTCCTGCGCGAAAAACTGAGGCTGTCACTTTACAGGAGATAAGGTATGTTTGAATTTGCGGAAAATACTGGAATCAACCCTTGGGAAAATCCACAACTGATTGATTTTAACCGGCTCCCCGGCCATTCGCTGCTTATCCCTTTTGACAGTGAATCCGCTGCAAAGACCCGGGATCCGGCCAAGTCCTCATGGCAGCAATCATTGAACGGCACATGGGATTTCAAGCTCGTCAAACGGCCCGAAGCCGCAGACAAGGATTTCATGAAACCGCGCTCGTCCGTCAAAGGCTGGTCCAGACTTCCGGTTCCTTCAAACTGGACCATGCAGGGGTTTGATAAACCGCATTACACCAATTGCCCCATGCCCTTTTCCAATGAATTCCCTTCGGTTCCCGAGGAAAACCCGACCGGTCTTTACCGGACCGAGTTCACCTGTCCGCAGAAATGGCTCTCCCGCAGGGTGATCCTGCGCGTCGGCGGCGCGGAGAGTATGATGTATGTGTATGTTAACGGAAAACCCGCTGGCATGGCCAAGGGCTCACGCCTGCCCATGGAGTTTGATATCAGCCGCTTTGTGAAAAAAGGAGGGAATACACTGGCTTTTATGGTGATTCGCTACAGCGACGGCAGTTACCTCGAAGCTCAGGATCACTGGTGGATGGCCGGCATTTACCGGGATGTAGAGGTCTATGCCCTGCCGAAGACCTATATTCGGGATCTTCATCTGGATGGCGGGCTGGATGATCAGTACCGGAATGGAGCCCTTCATGTCAAGGCCAGGGTGGAATTTGAGAACGTGCCGGAAAGAGACTGGAAGATTCAAGTGCGGTTGCTCAAACCCAATGGAACGAACGTGTGGCGCAACCCCGCAGTCTGTTCGCTTGAATTTCAAAACATTAAACAGCAACGGCGCTGGTGGCAGGTGAATACAAAGCTGGATGTTCAGGAGCCGGAAAAATGGTCTTCGGAAAATCCCGAGCTGTATACGGCTGTGATCTCACTGCTGAATCCAATGGGCAGGACGGTGGAAAGCGTCTGTCAGCGGGTGGGTTTCCGCAGCGTGAAGCTGGCCTGCCGGGAACTGCTCATTAACGGTAAACCGGTTCTGATCCGCGGGGTCAATAGGCATGACCATGACGCTCGAACCGGAAAGACCCTGAGTCGCGAGACCATGCGCGCTGATATTGAACTGATGAAAAAATTTAACTTCAACGCTGTCCGTACCAGCCATTATCCCAATGACGAATACTGGTATGACCTTTGCGATGAATACGGGATCTATGTGATCGACGAAGCCAACATTGAGTCCCATTCTTTTCAGCGTTCACTTTGCGATGAGCCGTCCTATCATTCCGCAATGCTGGACCGGGCAATGCGCATGGTGCTTCGAGACAAAAACCATCCGTCCATAATTGCCTGGTCCACTGGTAATGAGAGCGGTTGCGGAGGTGGCCACGGCGCGATTGCCGGCTGGATACGAACGGTTGACCCCACGCGACTGATTCACCACGAAGGAGAACTGGGATGGCTGATCCGCGGCAGACACTGGCGGAATCCTGATTCCGACCGCGAACCATATCGGCTGGTTTCAGATATTGTCAATCCCATGTATCCGCCCCTGGACGTAATGAAGGAATGGGCGCTTAAAAGTAGTGACACACGCCCCTTTATCACCTGTGAATATACACATGCCATGGGTAACTCCAATGGCAACCTCAAGGAATACTGGGAGTTTTTTGAAAAATACCACGGCTTGCAGGGCGGGTTTATCTGGGACTGGGTGGACCAGGGAATCACTAGAACGGACAAACAAGGCAGGGAATACTGGGCCTATGGCGGTGATTTTGGTGATGAACCCAATGACAAGAACTTTTGCATCAACGGTATGATCTGGCCAAACCGGAAACCCCATCCGTCTATGTTTGAGTTCAAGAAACTGGTCCAGCTACTGGCTGTGCGCGAGGATAACCTTAAAAAACTTCATTTCACCATTATCAGTAAACAGGACTTTATGTCCCTGGATTGGCTGAAAGGATCATGGGAGCTGACTATAAACGGGCGAACAGTCAAAAAAGGCGCCTGTCCCAAACTTAATATTGCACCGGGAAAAGAAAAGGCAGTCAGGCTTGGAGTCAAACCGCCGGTTATTGAAAAAGGCGATGTCTGCCACGTGATGTTCCGGTTTAAAACCGCGCGGAAAACCCGGTGGGCGCCGGCTGGCCATGAAGTTGCCTGGGAACAGTATGAGATTCCATGCAAGACCGCCGCGAGTGCCGCGGGAAAGAGCGTAGGCACAATCAGACCGCTCAAGATGGAGCGGTCGAATAAAGAGATTGTTGTCGCCGGCTCAGCCTGGGAAGCGGTTTTTGACGTGGCAGCCGGGCGCCTTAAATCCTACAGCCGAAACAGCAAGCCGCTCGTAACCGCGGGGCCGCGGCTAAATGTCTGGCGCGCCTGTACCGACAATGATGGCATAAAACAGTGGACCGGTCAGGACTGGAAACCCATAGGCCAGTGGCTTAAGGCCGGACTTAATAACATTCGAGTTCACACCGATAAGGTCTCTGTATCCCGTCCCGGGAACGGAAACATAATTGTGTGTATTCGACAGCACGCGGATTGCGATGCCGGAAGGGGTGTGTTCAAACATGTCCATTCCTATACCGTCCACTCGAATGGAAGCATTCACGTGGATAATCGCATTACCGCTGAAAAGTCTCTGCCCTCGCTGCCTCGAATCGGAATCATTATGACATGCGCGCCCGGGCTGGAAAAAATAAGCTGGCTGGGCCGCGGACCGCACGAGAGCTACTGGGACCGTAAGGCCGGCGCGCCCGTGGGTTTATATCACAGCACGGTCACAGATCAGTACGTACCGTACATTGTTCCTCAGGAACACGGTAACAAGACCGATGTGCGCTGGATGCAGCTCAATCCTGCAAAGGGGAAAGGGCTAAAAATAAAAATGGACGAACCCCTGGAATGCGCGGCCAGCCATCTGGCCATAAACGATATCTTCCAGGCCAGGCATACCAATGAGCTTAATCCGCGGGATGAAGTTTTTGTTACCATTGATTGGCACCAGCGCGGACTTGGTTCAGGAAGCTGCGGCCCCCAGACTTTGCCCAGGTACGAAGTCAATCCGGGCCGATACCGCTTCGGATTTACACTGATCTGAACTGCATCCCACACTCTTCTCGAGAGAAGCGAAGTCCGCGTTGGCGCTAAAGGCGCATCACATGGCACCTTCCCCTTCTTCCTATTTACGTCCATTCGCCCACTTCGTGCCGTTGCAGTGGCGCTATCCGCGTTCGCAGCAGGAATTCTGTGAGATATGCGGGTTAAAGCTTCGGCGGGCGCAGCCCGCCGCAAACTTCGCAAGCAGGCGGGCAGGCCAATGACTAATGACTCAGCCGAAGGCTGAAAATGACGCGAGCAAATGACCAATGACTTTCCCTCTTTCTCCCTTTGTCGCACCTACGCCATATCCAAGCACACGCCGTCTACCTCTCACATTGACTACCAGCGCAAACCTGCTATCTTTTTGCATATGAATTCCATCACAGTCCATCTTAAACCCGAAGGTAAGGAAGTAACCTGCGATGCGGGAACAACAGTAAATTGCCTGATGGAAAAATCCG
>CAYSRM010000030.1:0-17887 GCA_964433435.1 uncultured Victivallales bacterium | reverse complement strand
CATGAAAGAATACCTGCAAAAAGCTCGCACTGAAACCTGAAACGCCCGGAATCTTCGTCGTCTCCCCTCCGCACGTCCCACATTCTACGTCCCACCTCCCACACTCTTCCACGTCGCCGCTCTGCGGCAAGTGGCCACTTAGCGATATCATCGCTGACGTGGCTTCTCTCCCTCTTCACTTCATCATTGAACATTCCGTGCAGTGCCCGCCGAAGCTACCTGAGCGAAGGCGTGGCCGTGCCCGCCGTAGCTACCCGAGCGAAGGCGTGGTTGGATATTGGATATTCTCCCCATCCCCACGTCCCACCCCCTTCCCCTTTTCGCGTTCTTTTAGAGCCTTTCGTAGTTAACTCTTCTTTTCTCTTCATAGACGAAGATCGGGGAAACCGCTGCCGCCTGATGCCCTTGATTGCGGCCGCCTTGGAAGAATGGTTATGCATGGAAGCCCGTAAGAAATTTGGAGTGTTTATCTCAGGCTTGAGCTGATATGATGTGGCCGCAGTTATCAGTAAAATTTTTTGATATGCTTATTTAAGACAAACAAAGGATCGGCAGTAGTGCCACTTAGAAAAAATAACGATACAATAAACGGCCTGGCCATCTCTCCGGGGCTCGGGATGGGCAGGGCCTACATTTATCACGATATTCTGCAACGAAAGAACGAGTATTATAGAGTTCGGCCTAGTGAAGTCGAAGAAGAATGGCAGCGGATAGAGAATGCGATCGGGACTGTTCGGAGCAACCTCAGGGAGCAAGCAGAGCGAATAAAAGAGCAGGTTAAAGATGGCGCAGCGGAAATACTGCTTGTGCAGGAAGCGATGCTGGGCGATGAGGAACTGCTTAAAGATTTGAGGAACGCACTGAAGGAAGAACGGATCAACGCCGAATATATTGTTAAGGAAGTTCTTCTTCGCTGGGAAAATCGGATCGAACAGTCTGAAACAGATGAAGGCAAACAGAAGCATGAAGATGTGGCAGACCTGGCAAGACGGCTTCTGAGAGAGCTAGAGGGCATATCCGCACATGCCCTTGAGGAAATGCCCGCAGGAAGCGTTCTTGTCGCTCGCAGGCTCCTGCCGTCGGACACTGTCTTTCTCTCCCGCCTTTCTACTGCTGCAGTGGTTGTGGAATACGGAGGCAGAGTTTCACATGCTGCAATACTTACCCGGGAACTGGGCATTCCGGGCGTAGCCCAGGTTGAGAATATCACTGCCAGGGTTTCTCCCGGTGATACTGTTTATGTGGACGGAGACGACGGCAAAGTCGTTTTGAGGCCCGACACGAAAAGGAAACGTACGATGTTCCAGAACATTGAAAGCCGGTGGGATGGACAACGCGCAGCTCGTGCTCACCGGCAGGAACCAGCTTTTTTCCGCAAGAAGATTATTAAAGTTATGGCAAATGTTGGAACAAAAGAAGACGTCATGCACGCGCGCGCAAACGGCGCGGACGGAATCGGACTGTATAGGATGGAACATCTCTTTCTTTCAAGGAACTCTCCGCCGTCAGAAGACGAAATAGCCGACAGTCTCAGACAAGCGCTTGAACCAATGAAAGGTAAACCGGTGACATTGAGGCTTCTTGACGCCGGAGGCGATAAGGATCTTCCTTTCCTGACCACTCGAATGGAACAGAACCCTTTTCTGGGCGAGCAGGGGGTGCGGATACTCAGGAACCACTCCGAGCTGCTGAATACTCAGCTCAGAGCGATCATCAGGATCTCCCGCGAACATGACATACGTATTCTTGTGCCTATGGTGACTCTTTCAGAAGATATAAAAGCGGTTCGCGAAGCGCTCATGGCTGCGGCCGCGGAAATGAAACCGGAAAGAATACCTCGCATAGGAGCTATGATAGAAACTCCTGCTGCCGCTCTGTGCACAGCAAAGATCTCCCGCCATTCGGATTTCCTGAGCATCGGAACCAACGACCTTACTCAATACACAATGGCTGCGGACCGCGAGAATCCCAAAGTCAGCAGATATTTCATAGAAGACCACCCGGCTGTCATGCGGCTGCTCAAAATCGTAATTGACGAGGCCGGGTCCAGACCCGTCAGTGTATGCGGAGAAATGGCCGGCAGAGCGGAGACTCTTCAGAAACTAATGTCTTTGGGCATTAAGGAAGTCAGCGTTGCTCCGGTTCTGATCCCGGAAGTCAAAGAACATATAAGAACATCGCCCTGACCTGTACATCATCTCTTGATATTGATAAGCCCGCCGCCCCTGAGTAAGATCACACTTTGCGACCATACAGGAATAAGCGCGAGATATTCGCGCAAGTGTTGCGTTGGGTCAGAGATGATGGTATTGTTCGCCTCACTATGAATAATCAGTGGAAAAACACTCTGGGTGGATTTTTCGGGGAAAAGAAAGAAGAACCGGCAAACCGCGATGTATCGGAAATGGCCTCGTTCATAGAAAACGTGGCTTTACCTGCATTTGCCGAGATTTCCGGTGAGCTTCGTAAATACTCGAGACTCAGCAACATACGAAATTCCGAAACCTCGGCTACTATCATGGTCCTGAGGGGCAAAGATGAAGAATTCACTTACCGGCTACAGGGACGCACCTTTCCAAACGGTATAATGCCGTATGCAGAGATGAGATTCAGGCAAAGGGGCGGCCTTCGGTTTATAACGGTTGAAGAAACGCTGCGCAGCAGCGCTGATTCATCCATCCGCGATGTCACAATCGATGACGTCGTACAACACTTTGTCAGCAATTATACCAGTAGGGTGCAACAGGGTTAGCCCTGCCCTTTACCCACAATATGGCGCTGAGCAATTGGTCGGGGTGCTTGCGGCGGAAAGGGCTGCGACTAAGTGTACGGATTCAGACACTTAAACGCCACACCTACTCGGATACTCTTACCCGACTCGCTTAACCGCTCGCTACTACCTCGCTTATCTACCAGAAGACACCTGTGACAACACACTTCCGTGAAGAACCAACATTCCGCCATCTCACGCCCCCAGGACGGCGCAGAGCACCGTCCTACGCAGAGGGACCTGCCTCAGGCACGGCAGGCTGAAAGAAACTGACTTATGGGTAACGGGCACGGTTAGCCCGCATATCTCACAGAATTCCTCCTGCATCCGTAGGAGCACACCGTTCAAAGGTATCGTGCTCAAAGAAGAGCCGGCCAGTCCAGATTGTATTGCGCCTGGTTAGCGATGACTCAATCTTTCCTGGCTCCATTTCCTGAGACCCTCTTCATAGTGAGGCCCCGGCGCGGCAATGAGTTCCCTTCCCGCTTCAACCTTGCCGAACATGTTCCAGAATACGACCCCCCTCACTCTACCTTTCTCCATGTAGAATATGGGACCTTTATCGTCATGATTTTTTACGTCCGTTATTGTGTCCAGCGACGAATCTGTTTGCCCTACCGCTTCATAACCCTCGTCAAAAAGGTCCGAATAGAAGAAAGGCAGGTAATGGTAAGGCTGTTTTTCACCTGCCATATTTCTTCCTGCTGCCTCGCCCATGGCCATAGCATTGTCTTCATGTTCGGTCCTGATCCTGGCGTCGAGCAGCGGGTTGTAGAAATTCGCAACATCTCCGCTGCTGAAAATATTTTCTCTTCCGGCATGTAGCTGATCGTCCACGACAATTCCGTTGTTGACATCTATGTTCAAGTTTTCCGCCAGCTTTGTGTTGGGTGCGATCCCAATACCGGCGATTACTCCGTCAGTTTTAAGCGTGTCACTGTTATCAAGGCTAATTATATGTGAACCGTGTTCATATTTGAGTTCAGAAGGTTTACATGAAGATATGAGGCTTATACCCTTGTCCATGTAATAAGCATTCAACGCTTCAGACAGTCCAAGAGGAAGCATACGGCTGCAGACCCCCGCCTCCGGGAAGACCATGGTAACCTCTTTGCCGTTCATCGCCAGAGCTGCTGCAATTTCAGATCCGATAAATCCGCCCCCGATAACTACATACCTCTGATGTTTTTCAGCCATGTCACGAAGAGTTTTGTAATCGCCGACGGTTCGGTAGTAAATCATCTCGTCATGGTCGAAGGGCAGTTTCCGGGGACTTCCGCCTGTTGCCAGAAGCAATTTGTCGTAACCATACTTGTCTCCGTGGTCGTCTTCAACCTGCTGGGCATTTGCGTCTATAGATACAACCATGCGAGACAGATTCAGTTCAGCCCCTTTTGATTTTGTCTGAAGCCATATATCATCCATTGATTTGCCCTTCCAAAGTCCTTTAGAAAGCGGCGGGCGGGCGTAGGGCTCTTCCGGGTCGGCGCTTATTATCCCTATTTCTTCTTTGTCGTCGACTTGTCTAATGCCTTTTGCTGCAGCGTCGGCTGTCATGCCTCCGCCTACTATCAAATATTTGTATTTTTTCATTCTGACTCCTTATCTATCTGTAGGTTCACCCTATTTGTCTTTTAAAATCCTGTGCCTCTGATTCGCTTCCTTCCAGATCAAGTTTCAGTGAAAGAAATTTGAGCATATCTTTTAACGCTATTATTCCTTTCAGTTCACCGTTCTCGATAACCATCAGTCTGCTGTTGCCCGTTCTATTCATAGCCGACAACGCCTCGGTCGCGTCCGCGTCGGGAGCAATAGTGTTGTCACCGGAGCATTCCCTGGCAATATCCGAGACCTTCTTGTTCGGCCACTCTTTTTTGGGTATCTCTTTGATTTCCTTTGTCGTAACACAGCCTCTGATGTTTCCGTCCCGGGTTACAGGAAACATCTTGAAATGGTGTTCATAGACATAGTCGTTCACAAGTTTGTCAATGGTCAGATCGGGTGGAACAGTTACCGGATCTTCTCTCATAAACCTGCGCACCGGCTCTCCGCCCAGTGTCTGCTGGATCACCACCTGGCGGTACGACCCGTGAGAGATTCCCCGCAGAAACATCCCGATCAGCGCCCACCACAATCCTCCCACAAAATTACCGCCCAGAACCGCAAAAATACCCAGGATGATCAAAACTGTCCCGAACCCGGCTCCTATTTCCGATGCAATGTGGGTGGCCCATTTAAGATTCTTTTTCCAGGCCCAAAGGGCTGAGCGCAGAACCCTTCCCCCGTCAAGAGGGAATGCCGGCAGAAGATTGAATATTGCCAGTACTACGTTGATAAACGCCAGATAACCGAGCACACCGGAGGCGGTTTGAGGGAGGTTAAAAGCTTCACCACCCAGGTATGCAAGATAGAAAAGACCTCCCACAACAAAGCTGGTCAAGGGACCGGCGATAGCCATGAAAAATTCGCCTCTTGGTGTCTTCGATTCGTTTTCCATCTGCGCCACGCCGCCGAACATAAAAAGCGAGATGCCCTGCATCGATATGCCGAAACGTCTTCCCACCAGGGAGTGCATCATTTCGTGGACTATGATAGAAAAAAACAGCCCGATCGCCCCCGCAATCCCCATTGCCACATACGCGCCGGTACTGAGATCTTCGAACTGCTGCGGGAAGTATCCTCGAGACAGTGTAAAAACAACCAGAAGCGCAAGCAGAAGCCAACTGGCATCTATCCGCACTTCAAACCCGAAAATTTTAAACAACTTTATGCCTTTTCCAAACATCAGTTACTCCTTTCCAAGTCCGCTATCTTCCCGGCCCGGCAGGGGCGGGCGGGGGTCTTTCTGTCCCGGCGCTTGCTGCTCAATCGCGTAAGGACCATGCGAGGACGGCACAGCGCCCTGCTTTTTGAGCACGTTCAGCATTTCTCTGAGACGTTTGTCAATCTTTCCGTGAAAACTGTGCTCTGCATCAACATCCCCGGGTTCCGTTCCGGTAAAAAGTTGAATAGCCTGGTCAATTGTCTGTATTGTCCAGACACTAAACTCCTTCTTTTTAATAGAATCTACAACGTCCGGTCTCAATATGAGGTTCTTTGCATTCGCAGCCGGAATACACACGCCCTGTTGGCCTGAAAGGCCGATCTGCCTGCATGTATCAAAAAAACCTTCGATCTTTTCATTTATTCCGCCAACAGGTTGAACCCATCCCCATTGATCAACCGAACCAGTGACTGCAATATCCTGACGTACCGGCACCCCGGAAACAGCGCTAAGCAGACATATAAGTTCTGTTACCGAAGCGCTGTCGCCTTCTATCATTCCGTAACTCTGTTCCATGGCTATCCCGGCCGACAACGATATGGCGTGTTTCTGGGCATACTTATTGCGCAGATAACCGTCCAGAATAAGCATGGCTTTATCGTATGTCTGGCCGCTCAATTTACTTTCCCTTTCGATGTTAACCACTCCTGAAGTGCCCAGCCCCACACTTGCGCTGACACGGGAAGGTCTACCGAATGCGTAATCGCCAAGGTTAATGATAGCTAGACCGTTTACCTGTCCTGTAGCCTTGCCCTCCAGATTAACGATCAGGGTGCCTTCCTCGATCAGCTCCCGGATTTTTTCCGCAATCCTGTCAGAACGGTAAACCTTTTCATCCACGGCTTTCCGTATATGTTTTGAACTTACTTTCGACTTGCCGTCATCCTTCGCCCAGAAACTCGCTTCTCTGACGATATCTCCCAACTTACTGAATTCTGCCGTCAGCTTCTTGCGGTGATTTGCAATTCTTACAGCAGTTCGAGTGAGTTCAGCTACTCCGGTTGCGGTAAAAGGAAGGATATTTTCTTTTTGTTTCAGCTTCTGAATGAACTGGCCGAGCTGTTTCGGGGAATCCGGCGAAATGTCCATTTCGTCCGCAAAATCGGCCTTGATTTTGAAGATCTCTGAAAAATCCTCGTCGTAGAGGTAGAGCAGGTGATAAAGAAGCGGATTGCCGAGTACAACCAGTTTGACCTTAAGAGGTATGGATTCAGGCCTTATGGCAGAAGCCGTAAATACTCCGAGCGGATCATAGGCATGAAACTCCACCGATCCGCTCTTGAGAGTGCGTTTCAACTCTTTCCAGACCAGCGGTTCAAAGAGGGCTTCAAGAAGATTGAGAACCAGGTAACCACCGTTGGCCCGCAGCAGGCTGCCTGCGCGAATGTTTGTGAAATCGCCTACTACTCTTCCAAAGCGGTCTACTACACCGCCGGTGGTGCCGAACAAGTTTTTGTAATTCGGAGAGTCTTCAATAATTACCGGTGCGTGTTCAAGTTTACAGTTGTCTACCAGTACGTTGACCTGGTATTCGGTGAACTTCTTCTGTCCCTGTCCGCCTCCCATCATCTGCTGCATGGCCTGCATCTGACCATCCTGATCCCGCTGCTGGAAATCCTCAAGATTTTCCAGGATATGCTCCCTCAATTTGTCCAGCCAAAGGTCAAGCTTCTCATGTTTGTAGTTATCGCGAAGCTCTTTTATCAAAGGATCTACAATTTGTTCGGCATAGTCTTGCTCTACCTTTTTGACCTCGCCGCCGAGTTTCTTTCGCAGTTCATTCCCGCGTGACATATAGGCATCAATTTTCTGGGCCAGTTCCCGTTCCCTTTGATTTATCTTCTCCCGTTCGTCTTCGGACAGATTCTGGATATCCTCCTGGCTCATCTGTTCCCCGTTCTCCTTGAGCGGTATCACCATAACCTGGCCATTGGATGTGCGCTGGATGGTGAGATCCTTGTCCTTCGCTTCCTGTTGAAGTTCCTTCATGAACTTCTCGTTTTCCTTCTCATATTTACGGCTTATCTGTTGTTTCTGCCTGCTGAAATCCTCATTCTGGAATGCTTTGGGCAGTTCATATTTGAGTTGTTCCACGAGGTCCTGCATATCCTTCTGGAACTTGACTGCCTTTCCCGCCTCAAGGTCTATGGCTATCGGGTTGTCGGAACGTTCGAAGTTATAAACATACACCCAGTCTGAAGGCGGCGCCTTGTCCATAACCCTTTCTTTGAGTACACGTTGAATGGTTTCCTTTTTTCCAGTCCCATTAAGACCGGAAACGTAGATGTTATAAGTGGAGTGTTCTATGCCCAGGCCTATGTCAAGTGACCGCATTGCGCGGGGCTGGCCAATGACCTGTTCCAAAGCTTCCAGCTTATCCGTGTTATCGAAATCTAGACCCTTGGTGTCTACTTTCCAGTCGACATCTTTTGTTTTCAGTAATTTTGCTTTGGCGGTTGTCATCAAGCTTCCTCCTCATCATTGAGCTTTTCCTTGGGTATTGTCACATTAAGAATGCCTTCTTTAAGTTCGCTGGTTGTTTCTTTTGGATTCACAGGGTGTTCAAGTGTGAAATGCCGACAGAATGTTCCTTCGATTCTTTCCTTTCGTACATGCGTTGCGGTTTCCACCCATTGCACCTTTTCCCTGCGTCCGGTAACTGCAACTCGAGAGCGACGGACATGGATGTGGACATCGCTGAGTTTTACCCCAGGAACGTCAATAGTTACCAGGTATTCGTCTGGTGTTTCGGCCACATCAACAGCCACGTACCATTCACTTTTCCCCTGGCGACCCCAGGGCTCGTCGATAAGAGAGGAAAAAGCTTCTTCCAGTTCGTGCTTCAGGTCCACGAAACGCCTTCTCGGTTTTCTTTCATTCAGCTCTGACATCAAAGATGTTCCTTTCCAATCACAGAAAGTTGTAATCAATTAATTTGAGATACCACGCAGATACATTTTCCCACATTGTGTAGTTCTTTATATCGGTGTAGGCATTAGGATCGGGCTCGAAAAGTCTTACTGAATGCCCGCCTGATTCTGCGGACAAATTTTATTCAGTAATCCTTTCAGGACCGTTCATGTTATTTGAAGCAAAAAATCGGGCTTACCCCGATAACAGAATCTCGATGGATTCTGCAAATTATCTAATAATATTTATTTTAACAGCCGCCTGACTTTTCAATGATTCATACTGAACACACATTTTCTTTGATAATCCTTATCGTCGGGATAGTAATTCTTATAAACATATTTATCCGATCCGGCTTAAAACGAATAGGTGTGCCGGGACTTGTCGGATACCTCGTCATCGGACTGCTGCTGAGAATCGCAGATGAAAGATGGGGGCTTCTGGAAGGAGCTGGCTGGCCGGTCTTCAAGTTTCTGGCCTCGGTGGGAGTTCTGGCGCTACTGTTTCGAATCGGATTGGAGAGCAACCTTCGAGGCTTGCTTTCCCAGTTGCCCAGAGCCGGACTGATATGGCTTGGAAATATCCTTCTGAGCGGTATCGCAGGCTACTGGATTGCCCGCACCTATACAGATCTATCACTGATATCATCGTTTTTTGTTGCCGCTGCAATGACTGCTACCAGCGTTGGAGTGGCGATGAACGTCTGGCGGGAAAAGAATATGCTCAGAAGCGACGATGGGGAATTGTTAATCGATGTAGCCGAACTTGATGATATCTCGGGTATCGGTTTCATGGTTTTGCTCTTTGCACTGGCGCCACTCGTGCATGGGACCAGCCAGGAAACCAATCTTATAGAAACCCTGTCAAGAACAGGCAGCTGGTTTCTTGCCAAACTTATCAGTTTTGTCGCCGCCTGCCTGCTGTTCTCCCGATACCTCGAAAAACCTGTAAGCAACCTTTTCCGGAAAGTCGGCGAGGGATACGCTTCTACACTTCTTATTACGGCAACAGGTTTTATCATAGCGGCGCTGGCCGGCTGGATGGGCTTTTCCCTCGCAATAGGGGCGTTATTTGCGGGACTGGTATTCAGCAGGGATCCGGACTCAGTCAAAATCGATACGGGATTTGAAACGATACACGATTTGTTCGCTCCTTTCTTTTTCGTTGGCATCGGACTTCGGATGGATCCTTCTGCGTTAACAACCGGTCTACAGGTCGGGGTCGTATTTTTCGCTATAGCCTCCGTGGCAAAAATTCTGGGATCGTACGCGCCTGCCCTTCGCTCGACTGGCAAAGCCGGTGCACTGCTGATCGGCCTGAGCATGGTACCCCGAGCAGAAATTACCATGATAATAATGCAGCGCGGACGTGAACTCGGGGATTGGGCCGTTCCGGCACACATCTATGCAGGTATGGTTGTTGTTTCTGCCGGAACCTGTACTATCATACCATGTCTGCTTTCCCGCCTCCTGGCAAGATGGCCTCGCGAGCGGGACAGGAAATAATCTCGGGTAGCTATAAGATTTTTCGAAGATGGCTTTGAGTGATATCCTTATTACTATCTTCATGTGCCGATGCTATTCTACTGGGCATTGAAACGGGAAGGAATTGCAACAAGAAAGGAGAAATTGGCAATGAAAAAAACTGTTTCGCGTGAACTTCTGATTTTTGGAATGCTTTTAATGACATTGGCTGTATGCCCGTCGTGCAGAGCCCAATCTAAAAATGCAGACAAGCCCCAAATTGATTCCTCAACTCTTGAGGCTCTAAAAAAAACAGGACAGGCCTTTTCAGAGGTCGCCAGAAAAACGGTTCCAGCGGTAGTATACCTGGAGGTAAAGACTACCGTTGAAGTCAGGGGAAGGCGCATGCCCTTTAATGACCCGTTCGACCTTTTTGGCGACGATTTTATGCGGAGGTTTTTCGGACCCGGGCAGGAACCGGAGAAACGCGAATTCCAGAAACGCGGCGCCGGAACCGGCTTTATCATAAGTGAAGACGGTTATATCCTTTCCAATTATCACGTAGTCGGCAATGCGGATAAAATTACTGTCAAGCTGCACGACGGCCGTGAATTCGATGCAAAAAAAGTTGGCGCCGATCCGAAGTCCGAAGTGGCAGTTATAAAAATTGACGCTGACGATCTGCCTTATCTCGAGCTTGGCGATTCACAGGCAATAGAAGTCGGTGAATGGGTTGTAGCTGTCGGTAATCCGTTCGGGCTGACAGAAACGGTCACGGCCGGAATTATCAGCGCGAAGGGCCGCAGCAATATAGGGATTACCGATTACGAAGATTTCATCCAGACTGACGCTGCGATTAACCCCGGAAATTCTGGCGGTCCTCTTCTGACCATCGACGGGAAGGTCATTGGTGTAAATACAGCGATATTCAGCCGCACCGGCGGATACATGGGAATCGGTTTTGCCGTTCCCATAAATATGGCGAGAAATATCAAGAATCAGTTGATAGAGAAAGGCAAGGTAACCAGAAGCTTTCTGGGTGTGTATATCCAGGAAGTTACGCCGCCTCTGGCTGAATCATTCGGCTTGGAAAAAGCTGAGGGGGCTCTTGTGTCTCAGGTTGAAGAAGGAGCAGGGGCTGATAAAGCTGGATTACAATCAGGTGATATTATTCTCGAACTGAACGGGGAAAAGGTCAAGGACGTCGGAAAATTCAGGAACAGCGTAGCTTCCAACCCCCCTGGCACCGAACTCGAACTGACAATTTTCAGGGACGGTGACAAGAAAAAAATCACCGCAGTTACCAGCGAGTTCCCTGGTCAGAGCGAGGAAACCGCGGCTGCGGGTGAAAACAAAGCCTATGACCGACTCGGGTTCACTGTTACTGAGCTGACAGAACAACTCGCGCAGAGGTTCGGCTATGATACTCAGGATGGAGTTGTGGTCGAACAGGTCGAAAACGGCAGTAATGCCGCCAGGGCGGGACTCAGACCCGGCGTCGTAATACTAAGCGTTAACAGAAAAGCAACCGCTAGTGTTGAGGAGTTCAAGAAAGAGATATCCAAAGTCAAGGATGCAGATTCGGTTCTCTTGCTTGTCAAGACACCGCGCGGTTCACGTTATGTGCTGATGGAACTGAAATCAAAATAAGCGAGGACTCCGCCGCAAAAACGGCGAAGATGACCGGAGATACCGGGCTTTCCTCGGTTAACCCGCTTATCACACAGCATTCCTGGTGCGAGCCTGATTTATTCATCAACTTTGGAGAGTTGAGCGATAGGTCACTCTGGCGCAACGTGTTGCGCCAGATACATGAGGCGAGCGGCTTAAGCTGCTCGCCAACGTTGCGGCACGATTTGTCAAAATGCCAGATTGCAGTATGTGTCTATACGGCTGCTCCGGCGTTTCACCAATTCGAACCCCCCGGCAGCACTTTCCACGCTCTTCCACCGGATGGCGCACAGGCGGCTATGAAATCCTGTGAGATATGCTGGTTACCCGGTTTTGTTGAATTCAAGAAATAATCTACTTTCCCCAGGGCGGAAGCCATCATGAAAGAAGACAGCGTTCCAGTTTCGTGCTGGATTCAATGCGGGTGATTATTATAATTCCATAATGCTGGTAACTCTAAAAGTTAAGAATTTTGCCATTGTCGAAAATATCAAGGTTGATTTGTCGGCAGGTCTGAATGTAATCACGGGAGAAACCGGGGCGGGCAAATCAATCCTGGCTGGAGCTCTCGGGCTGGTTCTGGGCGAACGGGCAGATAAAAACATGATCCGCGCAGGAGAAAGCAGGTGCGGTGTTGAAGCAGTATTCAGCCTCGCGGATGCATCTGAAGTGGACGGCATCCTGGAAGACCTGGGCCTTGACCCATGCGACGAGGGCAACCTGGTTATCCGGCGCATAGTGGCAAGCGAAGGATCAGGCAGAAACCTGGTCAATGATTCTCCAGTAACCGTGCAGACGATGAAACGGATCGGCAATCTGCTGGTGGATATGCACGGCCCACATGACCACCAATCGCTGCTGACCCACGAAAACCAGATCGACCTGCTGGATTCGTATGGCCACCTGTGGGAATACCGGACCGAATATGAAGATTCATACAATCGGATGCAGGAACTGTCCGGACGCATAGCGGAACTGGACTGCGATGAAGAACAGGTAGCTGAAAAGATCAACTTTCTGTCTTTCCAAGTCAAAGAAATCGAAGACGCTGAGCTTACTGAAGAAGATAAGAATCTTGAGGAAGAACACCGCGTTGCCGCAAATGCAAACAGGATCATCGAACTTGCCAACATGATAAACGAAGCCCTGGCAGAATCGGACAATTCCGCGTTCCAGGCCATGGTGGCCGCACAGAATGCGCTGACCGAACTTTCCGGGCTCACCGAACAGGCAAAGCAATGGAGGAACGAAGCAGAATCAATAAACATTCAGCTTCGCGAACTGGCAGGCTCGGTCGCAGGTTTCGCCCAGTCAATCGAAACAGACTACGATCGATTGCAGTGGCTGGAAGACCGCATGGCGCTCTTACAGAAACTCTATAGAAAATACGGCGGATCAATAGAGTCTATAAAAGAACATCTGGCAAAGATAAACAAACAAATTGACAACCTATCCACAAGAAACCAACAAATTGAAAGGCTCCAGAAAGAACTGGCCGTAGAACAGGAACAGACGCGGCTGAAAGGCGGCAAACTGAGCAAAGCCAGGCACAAGACAGCAGAAAAGCTGGCCGAAGACGTCACATCCGAACTGCGCGATCTGGGCTTCGAACACGGAATTTTCACAGTTGGCCTGGTGCAGGGCGAGCCAAAACGCTCCGGCCTGGATGACATTGAGTTCGGCTTTGCACCAAATGTCGGCGAGCCGGAAAGACCCCTGCGCATAATTGCCTCAACCGGCGAGGTATCCAGGATAATGCTGGCAGTAAAAGCTGTTCTTGCGCTACACGATCGAATCCCGGTGTTGGTCTTTGACGAGATCGACACAAATGTCGGCGGCGAAATGGGCAACGCAATAGGCAGCAAGCTAGCAGGCATTGCCGGCAACCACCAGATAATCTGCATCACACACCTTGCACAGGTTGCCGCGTACGGTGAAACCCACCTGGCCGTCAGCAAGACGGTACGTGAAGGACGAACATATTCTAATGTCAGCCGAATTCACGAGGAACAACGCGTTAATGAAATAGCAAGAATGTTGAGCGGAAAGCCGACAAAGGTTGCGGTGGAACATGCCAGAGAGATGATGAAAGATAAGAAGTAACACTGCCAACAGGCAGGTCTTGTTCGCGCAGCATTCGCAAGTCTATGTAAGAGAATTGTTCGGCATTTCTACGGTATCACCTGATTGCCGGCATTTACTTTTGTTGCCATAATTTTTACCAAAACAGGATTACGTAGGAAAACCATGTGTGATCGGAGAAATGATATCGGATAGGCTTACAACTGCTGTTAGCCCGCATATCTCACAGAATTCCTGCTGCGAGCGCGGATAGCGCCACTGTGAGGGCACGAATTGGCAAAACGCCAGATTGCAGTATGTCTATACGGCTGCTCCGGCGTTTCACCAATTTGCGCCCCCGCAGCAGCACTCTCCATGCTCTCGCTACGAAATTCTGTGAGATATGCGGGTTAGTAATCGATTATAGGCCATAAATTCGATTCGGTAATAATAAAGATTACGCACCATAGAGAGAAAGTTGAAGTTTGGATAACTTTCTAAAAAGGTAACTCTTGGAAAAGAATGTGTACTGTCAGCTTTGACAATACGGATAAAGAAAAAGGAGCAAATGATGGCCACTAGAAAAGCGTCGGCAAAATGGACCGGGGATCTGAAGGAAGGAAAAGGAATAATCCGGATTGGCAACGAAGAAAAACCCTATTCTTTTGCATCGAGATTCGATGAAGCCGAAGGGACCAACCCGGAAGAACTTATTGCAGCGGCACACGCCGGATGCTTTTCCATGGCTCTCTCCCTGGGGCTCTCGGAAGCTGGATACACGCCTGAAAGCATTGAGACAGAGGCCCAAGTACACCTCGAACCATCAGGCGACGGATTTGCAATACCCTCGATCGATCTGGATGTAAACGCAAGCGTTCCAGGCATCAATGAAGATACATTCCGCAAACATGCTCAAGAGGCAAAGGACAACTGCCCTGTTTCAAAAGCGCTTGCCGGATGCGAAATCAAACTTTCGGCTGCCGTTAACCCGCATATCTCACAGGATTTCGCAGTGAGAGCGTGAAAAGCGCTGCTGCGGGGGCGCAAATTGGTGAAACGCCGGAACAGAAAGCCCTTGCCTGCTACAACTGCCATTTGTCATAGCAGACTATTTTTTCCATGGGGAGCCTGTTCCCCGGCTTTGAATCCCCGGCAGGATAGCCAAGAGTCATAAGCTCGACAACACGAATATCGTCCGGGATGCCCAGTATTGATTTGACCTGGTCTTCAAAAAACGACCCGATCCAGCATGTGCCGAGACCCTCTTCAACGGCCTGAAGCGCCATGTGTTCCATTGCTATGGCCACATCCACCGGGTAAGCAGTCTGCCCGCACCTCATGACATAATCAGTCTGTGTTGCGCAACAGGCAATCAATACCGGCGCCTCGCCCACAAAAGGCTGGTTATTGGCAGCATACTGAAGTTTGGCGATGGTGGCCGCCTCCTGAACAACTACAAACCGCCATTCCTGCATGTTCTTTGCAGAAGGAGCCAGTCTTGCAGCTTCCAATACGGTGTTGAGTTTTTCTTTCTCGACCTTATTCGGACTGTAGCACCTCACGGAATATCGCTGTTGAATCTGTTTCAGCAGAACCATTGTTGACCTCCTTTATTGCGGTGTACCCGAAGAAAGAGCCCACCTTACTTGTTTAAGATGTGCCGAAGGGCCTGCAACAGCTACCTGCTCAGGGTTTCGAATATCAGCGCTGCCCTGCACCATCCGGAGCGGGCTTCAATCGAACTTATCGTACACTTGACCAGCACCCATGCCGGCCGCTGCAACTCTCTGCCGCTGTACCCGGAATTCGCCGCAGCGTTTATCGCGGCAAAAATTTCGGAAACAGGCAATTCATTAAGATTGACCTCTTTTCTTATAAGCGTCCAACCTTCAATTTCTGTTCTACTGACTAACCTTATATGAGGATTTTCGTCAGCCCCGGTGACTTGTGCAACAATATCTTCAAGAGGCACAGGTTTAGTTTCTTCAAGACCATCCATTGTATCTTTCGAGTCAAGATACGGTGCGATCCTCGCTTCCAGTTGGCGCAGTTCTGCAACATACCCCCGCTTATCCTCAAGCCAGCCGGCAATGTTGTCAACCTCAGCCAGGGTTCCCATCGTCATGAACAGGCCGGCCAAAACAAGCACAACCCCGAGCGCCCATAAAGCAGCGATAAGGTATAACCTGTTGCGCATTATTGTGTCTCCCCGGCGCTGTTCAGAACAAACCCGATTCTTTCGCCTTCAAGCTCTCCGGCTTGTTTATGCAATTCGGATTTATAACCTTTGCTTTCCAGATACTCCCGCAAAGACACGGCCGCGGCAAGGGACGGGGCGGAGCCTTTTATTTCGACACCGTCGGGCATGATTGATAAAGAGTTATATTCCACGCCCTTTTCTGAAGCGAGTGCCGTTACATCGTATAAAACCGGACGCAAAGATTCGCGATTTTTCATTTTAAGAAAGGGCTCCAGTCTACGAATTCGGTCGATAGTTTCCGATCTGACCTTGTCCTGAGCATCGGACCCAAGAGCCTTGATACTGTATCCGATAAGTTCGCTGCGCATGGACTGAAGCTTTGAATCCATAGCTCTTTCTCTCTCTGTAGCAAGTTCGGATATGGCAATATTGGTTCCAAAGAGAATCGCCCCGGCCAATACCAGCGCTACACCCCCGACCCTGGCCCTGGCAAAGGCCTGTTCTGCCACTGCAGGATGCTCGAAGGCTCCTGTCCTAAGATTGCAGCGAAGGGGACCTTCTTCGAACGAGCGCTGCGCCAGGCCCCGGGCAAGGAAAGTAACCGGCTGATCCAAAACCTCAACCAGGGTGTCGTCAACGCCCAATGTGTGCTTAAACTGCTCAACAGTTTCCTGTTCATTCGCGCCCCAGCCGCACAACAACACCTGGATGGCAACAGAATTTTCATGGTTCGGCGACCGGCCGGTTGAATTCTCTTCTCCCTGGCCGGATTTCTTCAGCGTCGCGACTGTGGCTTTTATAATCCGCCGAACATGAGCCAGATCCGAGGGAACGACATTGTAAGAACCGAGATAGTCAAAACCATTTCCTAAGACAAGGCTCCAGTTCGTGCTGCCCATTTGCAAAACCACCCTTATGGTCGCACCATCTGCATCGGGGCGTTCAATAATACTCTGCGTCCATAACGCGAGCCCCTCGTGATCAAGAATAAGCGGATCGGCTCCGGCATCTATCAAAGCCTCAAGTCTTGCTTTGATGTCGCTGCTTCGGGCCGCTACTCCCAAAGCAGATGTCACTTCACTCTCCTGCCTGAATCCGAGGAAAACGTAAACACATTCCTCCACTGGGAATGGCAGTTTAATGTCAAGCAAAGTAGGAAGAACCTTCTCAACCTTGCTTCGCTTCTCAAAAGGAGCCTCAAGCCTGCATGTAACCGCTTCCCGCACATTAACCAGTCCGGTCACTACAGTGTTATCGTCAAATGGAAGCGCTTCCACCAGAGGAACGGGAACCGATTCGGTCCGGATTCCCTGCCTTGTACGCGAGCAACTGTAAACAATAAGATCGGCTTCATTGGCACTATCCTCCGGCGGAAGACCGAAATCCGAACGTCTGCCAACCACACAGCACTGTTTTGCTCCCGACATATCTTTTCTACCATCTGCCATTCTATGCGATTCACTCCCGCTTAAGTTGCCAGATTGTACATTTAACTCTTTATTGTATCCAAAAAAAAAACGTTGGCCAAGTTTTTACAGCAATTCTTATTTCGGGCGTCCCCAGCCTGATCTATTCACGCGCCGAGTTTGCAGCAGTTACAAGGCGTAGCGAGTTGCCTGCCGTGGTGCATACCATGGAGCTATGGTTAACCACCGCCGACTCGCTGGAACGCAGTAGATGCGGTGAAATCGGCGCGCCTCTGGTGAAAAAAGCCAAGCTCTCCCCATTCGGTGTGGACCATGCCACACATGTTAAAAACTTTGCTCGACAATTTAAACACATAGCGCTACTTCCGAACAGCTTACAACATGCTTGGCGTTTTTCATGAATAGATCAGGCTAATCTCCGGCTCCTGCCGCACAAGGCCGCAGGGGCCACGCCATAATAAGAATCGCTGGAGTTTTTACTATATCGAAGAAAGTGGATTTTTCGTGCAATTCTAATTATGGTGGACCAAACAAGTCTTTGAGTGCTTCTGTGAGTGATAT
>CAYSRM010000029.1:0-18752 GCA_964433435.1 uncultured Victivallales bacterium | reverse complement strand
GGGAAGATTTGGTGTTTTTGGCGGAAGGTATGTTGGCGAGACGCTGATGCCGGCGTTGGAAGAGGTGGAGAGGGCTTATCTTTCCGCGCGTGATGATCTGTCTTTCCAGTCCGAATTCAAGACGTATCTTGCTGACTATGTAGGCAGGCCTTCTCCTTTATATTACGCTCAGAGGTTTACGGAATTCTGCGGCGGCCCGAAGATCTACCTCAAACGCGAAGACCTCAATCATACCGGCGCCCACAAGATCAACAATACGCTTGGGCAGGGTTTACTTGCCCGCCGGATGGGCAAGGACTGTCTGATGGCTGAAACCGGGGCGGGCCAGCACGGTGTGGCTACCGCGACTGTGGCTGCGCTTTTGGACATGAAATGCGTGGTTTACATGGGGGAAGAGGACATACGCAGGCAGGCTCCCAATGTTACCAGAATGAAGTTGCTTGGGGCTGAGGTTATTTCGGTGACGACCGGGACGCGGACGCTCAAGGATGCTATGAGCGAGGCATTGCGTGCCTGGGTTGCCGAGGTGGATACCACCTTTTATGTGATAGGAAGTGTTGCGGGTCCGCATCCTTATCCGCTTATGGTTCGTGATTTTCAGGCGGTAATCGGGATTGAAACCAGAGAGCAGATTCTTGAGAAAGAGGGGCGGCTCCCCGATGTTATTGTGGCCTGTGTAGGCGGGGGCAGTAATGCCGCCGGAATATTCTATCCGTTCATACCAGATAAAGGGGTTGCTTTGGTGGGTGTTGAGGCTGCGGGCAGGGGTATTTCCAGCGGAGAGCATGCAGCGAGCATCGGGGCAGGCAGGGTCGGCATTCTGCATGGCAGCAAAAGTTATGTTTTGCAGGACCAGGATGGTCAGATTCTTAACGCGCATTCGGTGAGCGCCGGCTTGGATTATCCCGGTGTCGGTCCGGAGCATTCTTTCTGGGCGGAGAGTGGCAGGGCCCGGTACTGTTCGATAACTGATGAGGAAGCCCTGGAGGCGTTTCATGAGTTGACAAGACGCGAGGGGATTATTCCGGCTCTTGAGCCTGCGCATGCCATAGCCCAGGTAAGGAAGGATGCGCCGGGCATGAAACGTGACAGAATTATTATCGTGAATCTATCCGGGAGGGGGGATAAAGATGTCGACACGGTTCTCTCCTGTTCCGGGGGCATGTAACTTGATAGCGAAGCGGTTATGCTGATGAATAGAATTGATAGAACTTTTGAGAAACTGAGGGCCGATGGCAGGAAGGGCCTTGTGGGTTATCTTACGGCGGGAGACTCTTGCGAACCAGAGTCCGAGGAGAATATCCTGACTGCCATAGATGCGGGGGTTGATGTGCTGGAACTGGGGGTCCCTTTTTCGGATCCCACGGCCGACGGTCCGACTATACAACAGGCTTCGCAGAGGGCCTTGTCCGGGGGAATGACTGTCGGCAAGGTTATCGGCATGGTGCGGCGTCTGCGTGACAGAACGGATGTACCGATAGTGCTGTTTGGTTATGCGAATCCCTTCTTCAGTTATGGCTATCAGCGGCTTTGTTCGGAAGCTTCGGAGGCCGGGGTTGACGGGCTTCTGGTTGTGGACCTTCCTGCTGAGGAATCAGGGGAGATGCGGTCGTATGTGGAAGAGACGGGAATGTATCTTGTGCCTCTGGTTGCACCTACGACGTCCAACGAACGAGCGGCAAAGATTTTGGGAAACGGGGGAGGATTTGTTTATTACATAATGATAAAGGGCGTTACCGGGGGAGAGACAGGAATGAGCGAGGATGTATCGGATCATGTGCTGGCTTTGAGGAAGGTAACTGACCTCCCTGTGGCTGTCGGGTTCGGGGTCAGCAGCGGTGAGCATGCCAGGGCTGCTTGTGAATCCGCTGATGCGGTTGTTGTCGGCAGTGCGCTTATCCGTGCTGCGAGGGATGGCAGGCTCGGTTCTTTTGTGGGTGAGTTGCGCAAAGCGCTGGATAAGGAATGACAGGTATGGCTTCGCGAATGTTTAGACATCGGGTGAGGGTTCCTTATGCGCACGTGGACAAGCTTAACGTGGTTTATTATGCCAATTACTTCATATATTTCGAGATGGCCCGCGGAGAACTTTTAAGGGAGAGTGGTATTCCCTGCGGAGAGCTTGAGGAAAAAGGGATATTTCTTCCGGTTGTGGAATGCGGGTGTGTTTACCGGAGGCCGGCCGGGTACGATGAACTTATTGAGGTCAGATCTGTGTGCAGTTGCATCAGGAAGACGCGTTTAAGGATAGACTGCGAGGTATACCGGGGAGAAGAGCTTCTGGTTAAGGGGTATACGGTGCATGTAAATATGAATAGCGGGGGAAAGGCGGTGCGTTTGCCGCAGGAGCTGGTGGAGTTGTGTGTTGACGGGCGAGGCAGGCCTCGCCCGTACGGGGGGATTAATGGTGGCGGGTGAATTGTTTGGAGGTGGCCTGGCCGTCGGGGCCGATGTCTGAGCGGGTTAGGCCGAGGGGTTGCAGGACTGCATCGGTAGTTTTGAAGTGGCATTTTGCGGTTTTCAGCAGGATTTCCGGCCCGTGCATCCGGACCAGTTTTCCTGCGGCGTCCCGGACTTTTTCGGAGGCTCCTTTTGGAATTTCGGTGTCGTATTGTTTTTCCATATCTTTAAGCGCCCGAACGAAGGTTTCTCTGGCTATTACCGAAGCTGCGGCAACTGCGGGGTCTGATTCGGCCCGGTGTTGCTGGACCAGCTCTATTCCCTTTCCTGCTTTCATCAGGGCTTGTTTTACTTCGTGCTTTGCGCCGAACTGATCCACGATTACCCTCGGGCAAGCCGGGATCATTTCCAGCATGTTTTCTATAGACCTGGCGTGTGCCCACGAGAGCATTCTATTGACGCTTCGCATTCGTGTGTAGAGTCGGTTATATGTTTCGGGTCCTATTTTGACTATAGAGTGTTGTCGGCGGAGTAGTTTCCTGAGTTCCTTTCCGAGGCCGAGGGCTTTGTTTTCGCTTGTAATCCGTTTGCTGTCTTTAACGTCCATTTCCTGAAGTTTCTCCACGATTTTGTCGTCGACATATGCGCAGACGATAACTATGGGCCCGAAAAAATCACCTTTCCCGCTTTCATCGACTCCCATGTGCGGTTTGTAAACTTCGGGCGCGCGCAGCTTTTCGTATCCCAGCTCGGCGCGTTCCAGTATATGCGGTTCCAGGATAAAGGTGACAAAATCGGCAGCGTTGCGGCCTTGTATGACGCATTTTCCGCTGTTGTAAAGTGCGATTTTGCATTTTTCGGTTTCGGCGGCGACAGAGGTATGCGGGATTTCGAGTGGCCGATAGTTTCCTTCTTTGACTATACGGGTGAGTTTTTTCTGCTGGTCGTCTGTCAGCTTGTAGCTATATGAGGTTTTGTTTGTCATGTATGTTTAAATAGCAAAGTAAGGGCGGCAGTTCAAACCGGAAGTTTGTGAGTGGCGACCTGATTTGTATATTTCGTATTGATGGATTAAAATTTCTTGACGGCGACTTTCTTGAAAGGCTAGAATTGCGTGCATCATGGGCAAGGTTGCCGGTTGCTGCGGTTGCAGCCGTAGTCGGCAAGGAGCTACTTTAAAACTGAAGAAGCAATCAGGATTGTAGAGGTAAATATGACCACAAGAACAAATCTTCGTTTTTTGTTTTATTTTGCAGCATTTGTTTTGCTGGTCTCGTTTTCTTTCGCGCAGGAAAGATCGAGAAAGATGGTTGGGCCTTTCAATCTTTCAGGAAGTGCGGGCGCTGTGTTCACTGACAACAGGGACTCCAACACAAATGAAGAGAGCAACATAGATTATTTTATTAGTCCCAGGCTGGAGGCCTTTTTTGAGCAGGAAAGGCTTCTGTTGGACCTCTATTATGAGCCTTCGTACAGGTACAGGGACAATCCCAGCGACATCCAGAATGACACTGAGTTGTTTCATGACTTTGGTGTAAAGGCGCGACTGAGGCTGACACGGCAGATTCAGCCCTGGGTTCGGGACACATTTATGTACACGGATGATCCGGAAGTTACCCAGGAAGGCGCTGTTCTCAGGAGTGATGCGAGCTATCTGAGGAACGAGGTCGAAGCCGGGATGACGTATCTTTTCAGTGAGCGTGGAAATGTTGATTTGAGCGGCAGACATATGGTCAAGCGCTACGAAGAAGACATAGTGGCCAGGCAGTCCGACGAGACGCATGTTGGCGGAGCTTTCTCGGCATGGAGACGGATTACTCGCACTTTGGGTATTGTTGCGGGTGTTCGAGGAACTAGTTATGAGTATGAAACGATTGAGGCGTTTGACCGAGGATTCGACGTTGTTATAGGCAGCATTGGATTTGAAAAGGTTTTCAATCCCCAGCTTCAGGGTGGTGTGAGCGCTGGTTACGGGCAAGCTGATTATGAAGAAAGCGCTCTCGGGCAGCAGGATTTTCCGTATTTGAATGTTCATCTCGTTGGGCAATATGCGCCGTTTTCGAAGATTGATTTTTGGGCCAGTCACAAAATTATGGAATCCGACGTTTACCCGTTTTCATCTCAGGAGAACAGTGATGTGGGGATGCAGGTGGAGTTTGATACCCCGAAAAGCATTATTGCGAGGCTTTCAACGAGGTATGCGCTCGGGCGATATGAACGGGATTTTTTGCCGCCAGACGCGGAAAGCCGGGCTGTAACAGTGAAAGGAGACGAGACTGTTGTCGCGGTTTCCGGCACTCTGGGCTACAGATTGCGGCATGATATGTCGCTTAGATTCAGGCAGACATACGAAGATATTGATTCTGACGTGGATATTTCGTATACTAAAAATACGAGCAGGATTGTTCTTACGAAGCACTTCTAGCCTGAACTATTCATGCAAACCGGCGGATTATGTTAAGTTTGACAGAGCATTTCCAAAAGGGATGCGGTGGGTGGAATGGAGCTGCAGTAAACCTGGTACATGAATAGGTCAGTATGTTATGATACGCACCTGGATTAATAACTTTGCCCGCGTGCTTTGAAAGGAATGCCGGGTTTTATAATCGTTGCCTGACTCAACGGGCGGTCCCTTATGACGAATTCACAGGAAACACTTCATTTTCTTGACTACTGGCGTGTGATACGTTCACGCAAGGAGATAGTAATAGCGATTACTCTCCTTGTAGTGCTTAGCGGTGTGCTTTTTACGCTTACGCGTCCGAAAGTTTACAATGCGTCCACTCTGATTCAGGTGCACCAGGAGGGCAAGAAAGATACGCCTGTATTTGCTGGAACGGTGAACTACTATGATCCCCTCTTTCTGACCACGCAATTTGAAATCATTCAATCCAGACCGGTGATCGAAGAGGTTATACGGCGGCGTTCACTGGACAAGAAACTTGCAAAAGCATATGGGTGGTCCGGTTTGCCGGAAGACACCATCTTTGAGATGGTTATCAAAGTGCTCAGTGATCGCATGAAGGTGCAGCAGTATCGAGACACGAACCTGATTGAGATTCAGATTTATCTCAGCGAGCCGGAGAATTCGGTAAGACAGGAGGTTGCCGCGGTAGCCAACACAGTGGCTGAAGTTTTTCGTGACCTGCAACTGCGCAATGTCAGAGAGCAGAAGGAGCAGGACCTGGAGGCATTGTATGCGACGCTGGAGGAACACGAGGAGAGAGTTGAGGCGCAAGCTGCCAAGGTCCAGAAAATACGTGAGGAGTATGAGCTGGATGTTGTAGGCGGCCGACAGGCGCCCGAGACGTTTGATATGACCAGCATGTTGCGCCTTGAGGAGTATAGAATCCGCACTAACATGGAACTGGCTGACAAGAGAGCGCGTTATGAGACAATATGGAACCTGTCTTCTGAGGCTTTACTGGACGCCGGTCCGCGTGTTGTGGGCGATGCTTCGCTGCTTACGCTTGTGGAAAAGAAGCGTAATGCGGTGGTGGAGTTGAGCAGGTTACAGAATTCGCTTGGTCCCAGGCACCCGGACGTTATTTCGGTTGAGGCCAGTATTGAGCAGCTTGATGCGCAGATTCAGGACGCTCTGAGAGGTTTGAAGGTTGGAGTCAAGGCTGATTACGAAGCGACGAAGGCAAAGTATGACATTCTGGAAGAAGAGCTGGAAGCTAAGAGGATGACAGAACGTGTTGAAAAGGCGGGGGCTTACCGCAATTTTGAAGCTGCCCAAAAGGAACTTGAACGTCTTAAAAAGGTTCGGGATGTGCTGGAAATGCGCTGGCTTGAAGAGAAAATAGAACTCCGCATTCCAAAGAAGATTGTTGAAGTGCGTGAAGAAGCAGTTCCGCCGAAGGAAAACAATTTCGTTAGTCCTAAGAGGGCCTTAAACGTAATTCTCAGCCTTATTGTCGGGCTGGGCTGCGGTATAGGTCTTGCTTTCTTTGTCGAATATCTGGATACATCCGTAAAGACAATAGAAGACATCGAGGGCAGTCTCGGGATACCGGTTCTCGGGGTAATTCCGCAGAAGATTCAGCCGTTCACCGATGCGCGCGCCCGAAGCGAGCATTCGGAGGCTTACCGTGTGCTAAGGACAAACATACGGTTTTCGAGGCAGGTTCAAAATGGAAAAGCTTTCTGCATTACAAGCGGGAGTATTGGTGAGGGCAAGTCTCTTACGGTATTCAATCTTGGATGTGTGTGCAGGGATATAGGAGATAAAGTGCTGGTTGTTGATTCGGATCTGCACAGGCCCAGGCAGCACAAGATGATGGGGGTTTCCAACAGCAGCGGGTTTGCTAACGTTCTGGCCGGGGAGATAAGTCTGGATGAGGCACTGGTTGAGACGGAATATTTCGATTTTCTGCCGAGCGGGCGGCTTGAGCTTGGTTCTCATGGTCTGTTGAACACCAACAAAGTTCGTGAGATTATTGATGAACTGAAGTCTCACTATGACATAATCCTTTTTGACAGCGCTCCTGTTATAGGGGTGAGTGATGCGTTGTTACTTGCCAGTGAGATGGATGGTGTGCTGATGGTGATACAGCATCGGAAATATCCTAAGGCGGTGTCAAACAGGGCGAAGGAAATGATAGTCAGTACTGGCGCCAATCTTGTTGGAGTTGTATTGAACAACATAAATATTTCCAGAGACTATTCTTATTATTATCATCATTACCATTCTTATCAGTATCCTGCCCGGGGGAAGAATGAAAACGGCAGTAAAACCGGTGGGAAGCAGTCATGAGTAGAAAGAGAATGAATTTGAGAACAATTTTATTTTCAGCCTGTTTTGCGGCGTTGTTTCTGGTTTGCGGATGTAGGACCGGTGGAGTTGAGCGGCACAGGATGGACAAGTTCCGTCCGAATTATGAGGGACGCAATCCATGGGGAGCAGAAGGGGAAACCAATGACCTCAGGCCGCTTGATATGCCGGGAGATAATGGCGCCGAAGACCGACCTGTTGAAGATGTCCAGTCTGCAAGAACGCTGAAACCCGGGACGAGGGTTATGATATATTTGCGCGCGATACCCGAGCCGGAGGATCTTCGCGACGTAATTGGCGATGGAGGGAATGTTAATCTTCCACATATCGGGAAAGTAAATATTGAGGGAATGACGGCTTCGGAGGCCGAGAGCTTTATAGAGAATAAGTACATAGAGGGTGGCATTTACAATAACATTACGGTTATCCTCGTGGCCAGAGAGTATGAGTATTTCGTTCAGGGAGAGGTGCGAAGACCTGGCAAGTATCCACTGACCGGAGAGACTACGTTGAGCCAGGCTATAGCAGAGGCTGGAGGCGTAACTGATTTCGGCAATCTGAAGAGAGTGGATATATTACGGGGCAGAAACTTAATGAGATTCAATCTGAAGAGGATTGAAGAGGGCAAGCAGAAGAATCCGATAGTTGAACCCGGTGATGTCGTAAGGGTTAAACGCGGCTTGTGGTAAGATGCTGCGTCGGTTGTGAGGCGGTGGACGGCAATGAACAGATTGATGAAAAAATTGAGTTGTGTTTTATTGATAATGGTTATTGCATTGTCGGGCAGCGCTTTCTGGTTTGGCGGGGACAAGCAGAGCGATAAGGAGCCAATGACCAGGATCAAGGATGCTGTGAAAAAGGCCGTTAAAGCTTCGAAGACAGCTTCTTTACAGGAGGCTATGGCATTTAACGCGATAGAAAATGCGATAGCCAACCGAGAAGATGCCGAAAAGTTCTGGCTGATCTCGATTCGAACCGGTGAAAAGAAGGCTGCAGCGAAGAGGAGCTTAACGGAGGCTACACAGGCTGCTGAAGAAGCTTTGGTCAAGCTTGAGGCATTGGTTGAACTGACTACTCAGGCGCAATCCGCTGCAAAGAGCGCCAGGCAGTGTTTGAAGGATGCCATCGAGCAGGAATCAGACAAGGATATCGGGCAGATTGCAGACAAAGTTGAATCACTGGCAGACATAGCCGAGAAGGCTGTAAAGAAGGCGCAAAGGACATCGGAAGAGTTAAAGGAAAAGTGGCTGATTCCGGTTGTAAGCACTACGACATCCACTACAACCACTACTACTACTACTACTACGCAGCCGCCAAGTGTCACTCCTGTTGGCCGAATGTAACCTGTCTGGAGGGTAAATGAACGGCAAGATAATCATGGGGGCCGGGGCGGCGGGGATGGTTTTGATTTCCGTTTGCGGGACAGTGCATGCGGTAAAGGCAGCTATTTCCTACGCGGGCTATTACCAGATCAAGTATGGCAGTGAAGAAAGTGCGGTAAGTCAACAGCTTGATAAAGCCGAAGCCGTTCATAATTTGTATCCCTGGAATTATAATCTGTGCATCTGGTGTGCCGAACACGCGTATTACAATCGTTATGCAGGCCATCAAGAAAAGAGAGATCTGCTTGCTGCCGCCAGTAAGTGGTGTGACCGTGGCCTTGATCTGAATCCATTCAAATCCCAGTTGCGGTTGCTGAAAGCCCGCCTGATAGCTCGTGAATCTTCCGCAGAGGCTGCAGAATACTGGCGCGAATACGTGCGATGGGATTTCTGGCGGCCTTATCATCACGCGGTTCTTGCGGAATTCTATATAGACGCAGGCAAGTTATGGGAAGCTTCTGAGGAGCTGATGTGGCTGGAGGGTTCCGAGTACTATGAGGACTTGTCGGAGAAGATTCGCAATGCCTGGCGTAAAGAGATGAAGTTGAATATGCCTGAGGAGGGGTAAGCGGTAAGCGGTAGGCGGTAAGGGGAGAAGGAAGAGGGGCAGGCACAATGCCTGCCCGAACGTGCGGGTCAGGGGGGGGAGAGGACTTGTTTTGCGGCTTGCATTACCTGGCCAGGGGTTATTTTTCTCATACACGGTGTATGTTTGCATGGCTTGGTATATCCGAATATTGAGCAGGGGGAGCAAGGCAGGTTTACTCTGACCACCTTGTGTCGTTTGTTTTTTATGCCCCATTTGTTTTCATCGCTGGGTCCGAAGAGAACTACTGAGGGCACGTCCAGCGCGGCTGCGGCGTGAGCAAGCCCGGAATCGGTTCCTACGAAGAGTTCCCCATTTTTTATGAGCGCTGCGGCATCTGAAAACGACATTGTGCCACACAGGTTGCAGGGTGAGGTATCCGGGCCACAGAGCTGTTGAATACCTGAGGCAACCGGGAAGTCCCTTTTGTCCCCTATAAGCAGTGGTGCCAAACCGAGTTCTGAGGCTATCCGATCCGCCAGCTCAGCAAAGCAATGTTCCGGCCATCGTTTATTGCGTGTGCTTCCACCTACATGAAGGAGGGCGAAATTCCTTTTCCCGGCGCATGCAGCGACCTTTTTTTTAAGGGTGGGCGATATATTCCCGCACATCCCGGCAAGTTTTCCGCATAGCGTCAGCCCTGACGGTTTTATCCCGACTGGTTGCAGGAGGTTGGCGAACTGGTTGATTTCGGGGGCGTCCTGATCATAAGCGACCAGATCAGTGTACAAAGCATTCCTTCGCGGATTGACTTTAAAGCCTATTCTTCTGCCTGCTCCGCTCCAGTATGCCAGCACAGCGGAGAAGTTGTGGAATTGTTCAGTGTCGATGGCAAGGTCGTAATGAGTATTTTTGAGTTGTCTTAAGGCTGCCAGCGGATTGGCATCATAAACAATCTGTTTTACGCCAACATCGAAGAGGTCAAGCACTTCGGAGTTTCGGGTTTCGCACATTACATGGATTTGAGCGTTAGGTAATGATTTTCCAAGTTCTGCAACAACAGGCAGAAGCACAATCATATCTCCGATACCGCCAGGTCGTATAACCAGGATTTTACGAATGCGGGAATTATCTATGTTATGTAGAACGGTTGTAGTCTCTAATATATATGCCAGACGCCCCAGCAAGCGGCAAAGCAACGCACCGGCGGAGGCATCCAGGACTTTAAGAAGGGATGTCTTGTGAAATGGCATGAATCTTTCTTCTCCTCGCCGTAATTACTATTGCGCAAACAACAAAGAGCAGTGAGACAATTTTGCCTGTGTTGTCTGCCCTCGTGTACCCATAGCGTAGTTCTACTTGATTGCTGTGGGGGTATACCAGCATAAAGCCGGGAGTGACCATATGAATCCCAGGAGCTCCTTTTACTGTCCAGTTGGGATAGTACGTGGTTTTAATAATATGGGGCATGCCGGTGGCAGTGGTTGTAAAACTGATTTTGTGGTTTTCGATCTTTTCGTTGCTGACTTTGCCGACTGGAGTGATTTCCTTGCCCATGGCGGCCAGGGCAGTTATGTTAGTCTCCACAAGTTCTTCAAATGATTCTTTTTTTATGATGTCCTGGAAATCGTCTGTGTTTTCGGTAGTATCAAGTAGCGCGAAGGGTTGATCTATAAGTTCGATATTGTAAAGCCATTCGAGGGCTGTTTGTTTCCGTGGGCTGGTTCGTGCATGGTCGAGAATCAGAGCGATCGGCTGGCGTTTTGGTATAACCACGTAATTTCCGTCGTGGGAGGTAAGTTCATAGAGACTCCAACCGGCGTCCGAGTCTATGTGCCGCCACTCGTTCATCGATTGCAGCGCCTGCCGGGTTTTATCCGAGCGGGCGATGAAGTGTTTCACGTTCAGCAGTTCCAGATGCCGTGTTGCGTTTGTGAAGTTGAACACCGTTGGTTGGACGATGGGGGGATAGCCTGCGGTATTTCTGGATGTTTCACTCTGGACGTAATACGAGAACATGGAGCCCAGCGCTGAGTTGACGATACCCCCTTCGAGTATCGGTTTATTGATCAGGTGCGGCACGCACTCGAAAATGCGGCTGGAGCCGAGGAGATTATTCTGGTCGTGGAGGTCGTTAGCGAGTCTTCCGGGAGTATTGTCAAGGGGGAGCACCAGGTTTTCAATTACGTGCCAGTTCTCCTTTTTTTCGAGGCCTTCGTAATTATACTCCGCCCAGCTTGAAACGTTGTTTGGTCTATCGATGCCGAAGGCCAGGACGAGAGCAAAAGCGCCTATTGAGGCGAACTCTGTGAAGCTGAACCTGTCCAAAATCAGGGAAAGTCCGACAGCGGACAGAAAAGCGCCGCTGTAGATCATGAATGGCCAGAGTCGCACGTTGACGAAAACCGGCGACAGGAGTTTGAACCCCCAGAGAAAGAGGCACAGGGAAGAAATAAACATCCATGCAATTAAGCCTGGGTACCGATTTTGTTTCTTTGCCGCCAGAATGATTCCGGCGGTTGCAAAGGTTGCAAGGATCAGCAGGACCGGCAGTGGCGGCAAATGTTTGAGCGGATCCACAGGCCAGTTTAATCCGAAATCGACTGCAAATTGTTTTTTGGCAATCAGCGGTATGATCCACCAAGCCATAATTCCGGCACCTGTCAGCCCTTCGCCTGCAACTATTGTAAGGGCTTTTTTGAAGCGCGGGCCGATAAATAGCAATGGTATTGCGGCCACAGTCAGTGTCCCGACGACGCATGTGAAAAAATGGGAGGCGATTACTGCTGAATAGATCAGCGCTGTGCTGATGCGGAACCTGCCTGTCTCCGCGTTGCGGTATAAGAGCGCGGTAAAGAGTACCATGAGCGGAAAACTGACGCTATTTGATATCATTCCCGAGAGGGTGCTGTAAATGTTCAGCCCCCACATCGTATGTGTATGATCGAACAAAACGGGTACCATTGCTATTGCAGCCATGGTTCCGGTGATTCGCGGAAGTCTGGCAATACGGCAGGCAGCGTAGACGCACGGGGCAAGGGCAAGTATTCCGCTTACTGTTACGAGTTTGAAGGCGATATTAAACGGCAGCAGCAGGTCAAGGGCCGCCACGGCCAGGTAGGGAAGAAAGAAATAAAACTGGAAGACAGGGAATCCGCACCACCAGTCATGCGACCAGGAGACAATTCGCATTTGTGTAAACAGTGTTTCTTTCAAGTGGCTTGCGAGGTAGTTATGCGCCGGGGTGTCGCCTCCGGCTGTTGTTGTGTCGAGTAACAACAGGAAGGGTCGCAGGTTACATAGGAGGAAGGCAGTTATAGCGAGCAGGATGAAGATCGGGGTCAGTTGTTGTGCGCCTTTGAGGAATTTTTGCAAGCGTTGATTCTGATGCATTGAAGTTGCGATGCCTGTTTTGGGTTGAATAGCCACGAATGCTGTCAGGGCAAGGAAACAGAATGCCAGGGCTGCGATCTGCCATCTGGTCAGTTTCATATCAGGCTCTTGTATTGCAACCATGCCGGGGACGGTCGTACTGATATGCCGGCCGCGGTCAACAGCTTCAATGATGGCGGAGATGGGATATGTGCTGTCTGGGAGCGCATTTTTGTTCTCTACCTGTACCCATACGTTTTTCTTTTCTCCCTCTTTGAGGCTTATATGTGTCTTTTGAGGCGAGCATTGCAATTCATCGGCGCAGACGAACCGGACCGAGCCAGAGAAGGCCTTGTCTGCCTGCAGGGAAAGCCGCAGGACGCCATGGTCGGTCATGCTGATCGAATTCAGGTTTGCCTCCAGTTCGGAGTTTATGCGCGAGATATTGACATCTGCGGTCACGAGTGGAAAGAGTTCCAGCGAGGAGAACCGGTGTCCGCTTGAGTCTTCGTATACGGCTTTGAGGATTATCGTGTGGATTCCCGGAGGAGAGGGCGGTTTGCCCAGGCTGAGGTTTGTTGAAACGGACTCATTGATTCCAAGCCATCGCCACATGCCGGTTTTTACTTCCGTCTTGCCTAGCTTTACCTTGACAGCAACGTTTGCGGCGGGCGCGGTGCCGTTGTTTTGTACGGTGAACCGGATGCGGGCTTTGCCTTCTGAAAAGGATGTGACCGGTTTGATGCGCAGGTTTATATGTTCTGCTGCCGACAGGAACGGCAGCAGGCTGAGCGCTGCATACAGCAAGAGTTTTTTCATACTATGCCCGAGAGCCTGAGTTGCCTGGTTGCCGGATTCTGCGAACTGCTTATCCGGCGAAGTTTATTCGAAAACTGTACACGTTTTCATGAAGTTCACTTGTAACTTTAAATTCGCTCTGCCGGAACACTTTCTGCATGGCTGCATTTTCCCTCAGTACCTCGGCGGTGAAGCCGCTAATTCCATTCTGTCGCGCAATGGCGGCGAGGTAGCGGAAAAGAAATGTTCCTATTCCTTTATTCTGCCATGTGTCCCGCACCACGAATGCTACTTCGGCCAGGTTGGTTTTCTCATCCAGGTAATAGCGGCCTATGGCTACTATTTCTTCGCCGTAAGCTTCAGGCACGGTGCCAACGATTGCGACTTCGGAGCGGTGGTTAATGTACACAAAGTCGCGGATCTGTTTGCGCGGGATACGTTTTGTGCGAGACATGAACCTGTAATAAATTGTTTCTTGTGACAACGCGTAGAACAGATCTTTCATTCTTGGTTCGTCCGTGGGATGGATGGGTCGGAAATTAACCTGTGTGCCATCGTCGGTGATGTAGGTTGTCCGCAATTGCGGCGGGCCGACGAAGAACTTGCCTTCTACCTCTGAGAATTCACGGCGGATAAGTTTAGCGTCGATGGCTGATCGCATTAATTCCTCCCGGAAATCCGGGTGGGCGATGGATATCAGCGCTATCGCGCGTTCCTGTACGCTTTTTCCGTGAAGGTATGCGGCTCCGTACTCGGTGATCACGTAGTGTACGTCTCCGCGCGTGGTTACGACCCCGGCGCCCTGTGTCAGAGGGCAGACTATACGAGAGACTTCTCCATTCTGTGCGGTTGAGGGCAGGGCGATTATCGCTTTGCCTTCCTGAGATCGGGCCGCTCCGCGATTGAAATCGACCTGACCGCCAATGCCCGAATAGAAAGTGCTGCCGAGAGAATCTGCGCAGACCTGGCCTGTCAGGTCGATTTCCAGCGCCACGTTGATGGCGACCTGCCTATTCTGCTGGCTGATGACGTATGGGTCGTTCACATATTCCGTGGGATAAAAGGCGAAGTCGGGATTATTATCGATGTAGTCATAGAGCTTTTTTGTGCCGAGGCAGAATGACGCGACAACTTTTCCGCGGTCTTTGGATTTATGCTTGCCTGTGATGACGCCTTCTTCGATCATATCAATTATTGCGTCTGTAAACATTTCGGTATGAATACCGAGGTCTTTTTTGTTTTTCAGAAAGCCTAAAACAGCCTGGGGGATCTCGCCTATGCCGAGTTCCACGGTTGAATTATCCTCTACCAGGGCTGCCACGTACTGGCCGATCTGTCTGGTTGTTTCAGTCGGTTCCGGCGGTTGTACTTCGATGATCTGAGTGTCTACAGGCACAAGGGCGTCAAAATCGTAGACATGTATAAACGAATCCCCAAGTGTGCGCGGCATGTTCGGGTTGATTTCAGCTATTACCAGTCTTGCGTTTTGGGCTGCGCTTTTGACAATATCAACAGAAACACCCAGGCTACACTTGCCTTTTTTGTCTGGTGGGCTGACCTGGATAAGGGCAACGTCGAGAGATAAGCGTCCCGATATAAAGAGTGCGGGTATGTCTGAGAGAAAGATTGGTGTATAATCGCCCAGGCCCTGCTGGATAAGACCGCGCACGTTATCGGCGATGAAGAAGCTGTTAACCCGGAAGGATTCGGCCAGTTCTTTTGCCGCGTATGGGGCTTCCCCGAGGGTGAGCAGGTGGATAATTTCGGTATCAGCCAGGCCTTCCTTTCGCGCTGTCAGGGCATGGACCAGTTCCTGTGGTTCTGCACAGCCTGTGCCGATGAATACTCTTTGTCCGGGGTGGATCATTTTTACCGCGTTTTCCGCGGAGAAGATCATATCCCCATATTTTTTTTTCCAGTCAGGGTCGAAATTCGGTTTCTTTTTCATTCTTCTCCCGCAGCTATCCTGATTCTTGCATCAGCGGCTATTGATTCCTCACCGATTCTGCCTACCATGAACGGGTTAATATCCATTTCCAGGATCTGAGGAAAATCTGTAACAAGCTGACTTATTCTCTGTAAACTTTCTGCGATGGCTGAAATATCGACACTTGCCTGTCCTCGCACCCCTTTTAGAAGTTCAAAGGAGCGTGTTCCTTCGAGCATCTGTATGGCTTCTTCGCTTGTTATGGGGGCTATATGGAAGGTTACGTCTTTCATGACTTCAACGAAAATACCGCCCAGGCCAAACATAAGCATAGGGCCGAACTGGGGGTCTCTGGTCATACCCAGGATGACTTCCCGGCCCTTGTTGCACATTTTTTCGACGTACACCCCTTCGAGGTTGGCATCTGGCATTTTTTCCCTGATTCTCATCATCATTAGATCGAAAGCGTCCCGTAGTTCTTCCGGGGAGGAGAGGTTAAGTTTAACTCCGCCCATATCCGATTTATGCACGATATCGGGAGATATTATTTTCATTGCAACCGGGTATCCGATTTTTTCTGCTATATCAATTGCCTGATCTGAATTGTCCGCGCTGTCACCCTCCGGGACATTAAAGTGGTATGCCTTAAGAATTTTTTTAGCTGATGCTTCCCCGAGTTGTAGTTGTTTGAGTCTGCGATGTCGTTTAAGGATGCGTTCAACGCGGATACGGTTGACGGGAAAGCGTGTTACTATTCGTGTGGGTCTTTGCAGCCAACAGGAATAGTCGTACATTGCCTTGAGCGCGCCCACGGCTCTTTCCGGAGAAAGGTAGTCCGGCAATCCGGAAGAGACGAGTTCCTCTCTGCCCGGCATCACATCGGACCCTCCCATGAAAGACGCAAGAACAGGTTTCTCAAGGCGGCAGGAACGGGCTATTGCGCGCGCTGTTTCGGCTGCCTTGGTCATGGCTTGTGGAGTTAATATAACAATTATTGCGTCTACAGAAGCGTCATCCTGTGCTGCATTCAAGGCCATGACGTAGCGTTCGGGGTCTGCGTCTCCGAGCACGTCTATAGGGTTGCCGACGCTTGCCGCCGCGGGAAGTTTATCGCGGAGTGCTGTGGCTGTGCCTTTGCCCAGGGTTGTGACCTGCATGCCGGAGTCTTCGACTGCGTCAGCCGCCATGATTCCGGGGCCGCCCGCGTTGGTGATGATGGCCACTTTCGGTCCCTTGGGCAGAGGTTGCATTGCAAAAGCTGTAGCGTAGTCGAATATTGAGTCGAAGTTCTCGGCGCGGACTATACCGGAGCGTTTGAAGGCTGCGCCGTATGCTATGTCGGCTCCTGCGAGGCTGCCGGTATGAGAAGATGCGGCTTTCACGCCTGCCTGAGTGGTGCCAGCTTTGAATGCCACCACAGGTTTCTTAGATGATGCTTCTTCGGCAGCTTTCATGAATTCATTGCCGGAACCTATGCTTTCCAGGTATGCGACAATGACTTTTGTTTTCTCGTCCGCGGCAAATGCTTCCAGGAAGTCTGTTTCAGAGAGGTCCGCCTTGTTGCCTATGCTGATAAGCTGAGCCAGGCCCAGGTGCCGGCCTGCAGCCATATCAAGTATGGCCGTGCAAAGAGCTCCTGACTGGGACATGACCGAGATATTTCCCGCTTGAGGCATTTGTCTGGCGAAAGAGGCGTTCATGTTATTGTGTGTATTGATAAGTCCCAGGCAATTCGGGCCAAGAAGGCGCGTATTATGTTTTCTGCACAGGTCCGCTATTTCCCGTTCGAGTTGTGCGCCCTTTTCTCCGGTTTCCTTGAATCCGGCTGTAATGACAACTATGGCTCCTGCGCTTGCGTCTATCGAATCCTGTACGGTTTGCCTGACGTATTTGGAAGGCACTGCGATTACACTGAGATTGATTTTTCTGTTGTAATCGCTGAGACTTGGATAGGCCTTAATGCCGAGTACTTCGTCTGCGGAGGGATTAACAGGCACTATGATGCCTTTGTAGTCACTTTCGAGCAGGTTGGATACCAATTCATATCCGACCTTGCCCGGTGTACGGGAAGCTCCAATTATTGCTATTGAATCCGGGTAGAGCAGAGATTCAAGCATGATGCATTTATCCTCATTGTTTTAATGTTTTTTTGCGCTCTTTGCCGGCACAGGCTTTGTGACTCAGACTGCTTTCAGTGCGGTTTCGAGGTCGCGCAAAAGCTTTCCGGGTTCTTCTATGCCTGCTGAGAGTCGCACCGTATTTTCCCTTACACCAAATATTGTTCTGCGCTCCGGCGGCAGATAAAGCATTGTGGTAAGGTAAGGAATACAGATCAAAGACTCTGTTGCCCCAAGGCTTACTGCATGATAGATGACGTTAAGTGCGCTGACAAACTTTTTTGCGTCTTCATGAGTGTTTCCCACATCGAAGGCCAGCAGGCCGCCGAATCCGTTTTTCATTTGTTTCGAAGCCTTCTCGTGTCCCGGATCATTTTTGAGTCCAGGGTAAAGTATGCGCTTTACTTTGGGGTGTTGAGCCAGGAACTCGGCCATAGCCATGGCATTGGTTGCCATTTTTTCTGCTCTCAGATCGAGTGTTTTCAATCCTCTTTCGAGAAGGGAGGCCGAATATGCGTCCAGTGTTGTTCCGATTGCCTGTCTTGTGAACCACAATTCTTCATAATTTTCTTTCGAGCCTGCGATTGCGCCTGCCATGAGGTCGTTGTGTCCACCCATGCCTTTTGTTGCGCTGTGGACTACCAGGTCTGCGCCGAGTTCCAGGGGGTTCTGGTGGTAGGGGGTGGCGAAAGTGTTGTCCACGACCAGCATTGCCCCTGACTTCTTCGCCGCCCGGCAGGCCATTTTGATGTCGATTATTTTACAGAGCGGATTACTTGGAGTTTCCAGGAAGATCATGCGGGTATTATCTTTGATGTGTGCCTGAAGGTCTTCGCTGTTTGAAGCGTTCAGCCATGTTATATCGATTCCCAGCCGTTCGAGGATCAGCGATACCTTGAATTGGGCGCCGTATACATCGTGGAAGATGATTATGTTGTCGCCTTTACTAAGGTATGTCAGATACACCATGGTGCAGGCCGCCATGCCTGTAGTGCATATGACGCAATCCTCCGCTTTTTCCAGACGAGCGACCTGTTGTTCAACAGCGCGTACTGTCGGGTTGTCATCTCTGTGATAGGTGTACCCGTCGATTTCCCCGTCGGTTATCTGTCTGAGCACCTCAAAATTGAGGTACTCATAGTTAACTGCGTTCACGATGGGTGTAACCATCGGTTTGTTACCATATGGTGTCAGTGGATCTGTACTCATAGCTACTCCAATGTAAATCGAGAGAGTACCTTGCTACGAAGATGGAGAAAAATCAACCTATTTTCGGAGCTTTGTGGAATGTTGCCAAGGAGGAAATAATTTCCAGGCTTGATTTTTGCAGGAGGAAATGTGATTTTATTGAACCTGATCGCATATGATATTGAGCGGGAGTAATTCAGAGGCAGAATGTCAGCTTCCCAAGCTGAACGTCGGGGGTTCGATTCCCCTCTCCCGCTCCAGTTTT
>CAYSRM010000028.1:0-18898 GCA_964433435.1 uncultured Victivallales bacterium | reverse complement strand
CCTGATACAAACCAGGCAATACATACAGGAATGATTCAGGAGAAAGAGAAACTACGAAATACCCGCCTTCGCTCAGGTAGCTACGGCGGGCGTAGCTACAGAGAGGGGAAGATATCAACTACGAAAAACGCTAAAGGACGCCAAATTTCGGGAGCAGTGTTTTGGCAGTTTGCCTTTTTTAGTGTATTTAGCGTATTTCGTAGTTGATCTCCCTCTCTTTTACTGCAATTCAAAGCCCATCTCTTCAAGTAGCTTACGCGCCTCAATATGGTTGGGCGGCGAAAGGTTCATGCCTTTCCGGTCCAGTTCAGCTTCCGTGTTCCACGGGCACATCGCACAACGGGGGAAAGGTGTCGGCGGCAGGCCTATAAGCAGCCCGATGGCTCTGACTCCTTCTTTCTTGACCCGTTTTTCGTATTTCGCCATTGCAAATTTGTCGTTCATCTTCCTCAGCCGTAGCGACCATACATTGAGGAAAACCACCTTGTCGTTTCTGAAGACCCCGACCTGGTAGTCCTTTTTCCAGTGCCTGTTAACAAGAACTATAGCGCCCTTCTGGTTTTCTCGCAGCATGTTGCCGATTTTTCCAGCCATCCTTTCCGGTGTATCCGACAGTCTCACTTTATCTTCCGCCACTTCGAAATTTATCCCGTGATACGAACCGGAAAGATGTTCTGCCACCTTTTCAACCATGTTTGTCTGCAATCCGCGGGTGGTCATAACAACGAAAGACTTTTCCCTTTCAGTTTCTGCCTCCTGATGAGCAGTCCCGGCAACCAACAACAAAGCAAGGCACACACTGAAGCGACCGATCAACCCATATATTATTCTCAGCTTAATCATGTTAAAATTATACAACCAATCCCCCACCCGCCGCAACGATTTTAACCCGCATATCTCACAGAATTCCTGCTGCGAGCGCGGATAGCACTACTGCGACGGCACGAATTGACAAAACGCCAGATTGCAGTATGTCTATGCGGCTGCTCCGGCGTTTCACCAATTTGCACACCCGCAGCAGCGCTCTCCACGCTTTCGTTACGAAATTCTGTGAGATATGCGGGTTAGCGGGTGTAGTGAGGATGTGGAGTTATTCATTTTGACAGAGATTCCAACATTGCAGTCGTGAATAATAATAAAATATTTAATAGCCATAGAACAGATGTCTCAATATATCACTATGAAGACGACAACGAGCCAGAAAGTAATTTCATTGTTGAGGGTAATTATATTTATGATAATAGTCATTGTGGTATTGTCTTGGGTCATGGTACTGGTGGCTTGGTCGCTGGACCAGAAAACAGAGAAAGAACGCAGATCTGAGTAGATGAAGTATGTAGAACGCATGTCAGAAAAGGAAAAGAATGAAACTTTCAGACTCAAGAGGTCCCCATGAAAATCACCAATGACACGAAAAAACAAACTATGCAAGGTATTGCTTGCGCCTGTATGTCGGCCTTTCTTGGTGTAAACACATGTCTTGCCGACAATCCCATGCCCGTTTTCATCCTTGCAGGACAAAGCAATATGGTCGGCGCCGGCAAGGTTGACGAGCTGCCCGATAACCTGAAGAAACCCCAGGAGCAAGTATTGTTTGTAAAATTCTGGTCATTAAATTGGAGCCATCTTACACCAAAAGGTAAATTCGGTCCTGAGGTGACATTCGGGTCGGAAATCGCCAGGGCGCTCAAAGGCAAAATCGGTTTGATTAAGCTGGCGAACGGCGGAACCAGCCTGAAACAGCACTGGAATCCTACGGAATTCGACAAAAAGAAAAACGTGGGGCGCCTTCGCAAACGCCTGGTCAGTTATGTCAAACGTGTAAAGAAAATCCATCCTGACATCAAGATCATGGGCATGATATGGATGCAGGGTGAAGCTGATGCCAGGTACGGCAAGATCACAATGGAAGATTACCGCAATAAGTTGGAACTCTTCATTGATGTCTGCCGCAAGGAATTCGGTGATGAGACGATGCCTTTTGTCTGCGGCCGCATCAACCCGCCCAGGAGATGGAACAACCGCGAGCAGGTCCGCCGGGCTCAGGAAGGGGTCCGGCGCAAACACTACGCGTTCATCAACTGCGATGATCTCTCCCTGCATAAGGATAACCTGCATTACGACACCAAGGGCCAAATTGAGTTGGGAAAACGATTTGCTGAAGCCATGCTGAAGTTGATGGATAAATCAAAAAAGAAGTAAAAAGAAAAGACAGACGCCAGATACAAGGAGACAACTATGCACGCCAGAGAAATCCGTCCAGGCATCGAAATTATTGCATCTGTTCACTGGGAAAGACGTCTTTTCGATTCGCTCATTCCTCTTCCGGACGGAACAAGCTATAATGCTTACATCATCCGGGGGTCCAAAGGCACAGCCTTGCTTGACACAACTGACCCCTCCCTGCGTTCAGATCTTCTTAATGAGCTGGAAGAAGTGGAAAACATCGATTACATTGTATCCCACCATTCCGAGCAGGATCACTCAGGAGTTATTCCGGATGTTATGGCGCGCTATCCGGAGGCTGAGCTTGTCTGCAGCAGGAAAGCCGAAGATCTTCTTGCAAGCCACCTGGATATTGACAGCCAACGACTCAAAGTAGTCGAGGATGGAGAAACGCTTTCACTCGGCAATAAGACACTTCAATTTATCTACACCCCATGGGTGCACTGGCCTGAAACAATGGTTTCATACATTCCGGAAGCCCGTTGCGTGTTCTCGTGTGATTTCTTCGGTTCCCATCTTGCAACCACCGATCTTTTTGTGACAGACAAGGCAGGAGTATACGAAGCTGCTAAAAGATACTATGCGGAGATCATGATGCCTTTCCGGGCTGTCATAAGGAAGAACCTGGACAAGATTGACGGACTGGATTTTGACATTATAGCGCCAAGCCACGGCCCCGTTTATGATGATCCTGCGTTTATCCTGGACGCATACAGGGACTGGGTATCACAAAAGGTCAAGAACGAGGTAGTTTTACCTTACATCAGTATGCATGGCAGCACGGAAAGAATGGTAAAGCATCTTGTCAATGCGCTTGCGAGCCGCGGGGTCAAAGTCCATGTATTTGATCTTGCAGTAACAGATATAGGCAAACTTGCCATTACTCTTGTGGACGCGGCCACCTTGATCGTGGCTACGCCTACAGTGCATGCCGGCCCGCATCCTGCAGTGTACTACGCATCGCATCTTGCGAATCTTCTGCGGCCCAAAGTAAAATATGCCGCCCTTACAGGTTCATACGGATGGCACAGCAAGGCAGCCGAGCAGATATCCGCGCTTATTCCCAATCTCAAAGTAGAAGTTCTGGGCTCTGTTTTTCATAAGGGAGCTCCCGACAATGAAACCTTTAACGAACTCGACAAGTTGGCCGAATCAGTAGCCCGCGCACATGCGGCAGATGATAACGTTGAATAAGAAATACTACCGCAGTCTTTTATTATCGGCATCAGTAAGTGAAAAATCCGTGGGTTGATTATAATTCCTGCCGCCAGCATTTACTTGCATTTTACATCCCAGCACCTTAGTCTTCAAGCAAACTTACATCAAGGCAGGGCAGTCGGCTTCAGGTGGAGATAAGACATGAAGATACTTATACTAACTGTTTACATCCTTTTTTTCTGCGGCGTTTCTTTTTCATTTGCCGGAAATTCTCAGACATACAGAAAACACTTCGACAAAAAGATGGAGGAGATCTTCTGGTCAAACGGGGATAAAATCAAGAAACTCAACGCCGGCTATGAAAAAGCTTTGGACACTCTGAAAACCAAAGCAATCAGCGATGGCGATCTGGACCTGATAGAAGCTGTCGTGAAAGAACAAAAACGGTTTATCGGGGAAAAGACTGTCTCTGAAGAGAAAATCAAAGCCGAGGTTGAAGAAATCGGCAAACTGCAGAAGATGTATACTGAAGCCCGGCAGAAACTGAAGCTTAAATGGGCAAAGGACGTCCTTGCCCTGGCAAAGAATTACGATAAAGCGCTTCAGAAACTACAGGTGAGCCTGACCAGAAATGAAGACATTGCGGGCGCCAGAGCAATCCGTGATGAGCGCAAAAGGGTTGATACAATTCAGGATGTGAAAACGGCAAGAGCATATGTCAAGAAACTGAAGCCGCAACAGAAGGATGTTTCCATGGCCTCGGAGCACGACTCTGAACAAAGTGTTTCGTCCTCAGACCTTGAAAAGGGCCTTATACTTTACTACCCGTTCCGGCGCAATGAACGTGAAAAGGTCTCCGACGAAAGCGGCAACAACAATGACGGGGAAGTCAACGGCGCAACGTGGCACATCAGAGGCAAAGCTGAGGGCGGATGCTGTAAATTTGACGGACATGATGATTACATTACCGTAACCGGATACAAAGGAATAACTGGAAATCCCCCTCCTGCTCATACAGTTTCGATGTGGGTAAAAGCAAACAGTTTTGCGCGGAGAAATTGCCTGTTTGGCTGGGGCAACGAGAATCTGTGGGGATCTGAGTGCCTTGTTTATATTCATAACGATGATTCGGAATCACGCAGGCAGATTCAGGCAACAATACACGGAAGGCCCATGATACTTAAGGATGAACTCAAGGTAAACACCTGGTACCATTACACTCTCGTCTACACCGGTATGAACCCATCAACCAGGCTTCTGGAGTGTAAGATGTATTTGAATGGAGAAGAAAAACAGGACATTAACCGGTCACGAATCTGGAGCCACGCATATCATGGGGATAAAGATTTCGTAATTGGCCGTGATCCGTTTAATCCGAATAAACCCGAATATTCGATGAATGGCAAGATAGACGAAGTCCGTGTCTACAACCGCGCCCTGTCAAAATCGGAAGTACGCCAGCTCTATAACGCAGAAAAATGAAGTTGATCCGGTTCTTTTCACATACTCACACACAGGGCGCGTGGGGAAGCCATACGATTTAAAAGGGGCTTAACTAAGCGCCATATTGTGGGTAAAGGGCAGGGCTAGACATGGGTTGAAACCATTGGGCGCTTCCGGTAGTCTGGTGACCCATGCAAAAAAATCGAAAAAATCTTTTGCGCCGGTTTGCCGCCTACTACAGGCGGCACCGGTTACTGTTTACCATTGACATGATTACCGCCGCGCTGCACGCCGGGTTCACCGTCATGATTCCTTTTCTTGTGGTCCGCATGCTAAACCGGGAAACACTTGCCGAGGCCGCGCTGAAGGAAATCTGGATTACCATCGGAATGTTGAGCGGTCTTATCCTGTTGATGGCTGTGACGCAGTATATCAACACCAAGTGGGGGCATATCCTGGGCGCGCGGATTGAAACAGACATGCGCTCGGATCTGTTCAGACACCTCCAGAAGCTTTCCTTCCGCTACTTCGACAACACCAAAACCGGACATATAATGTCCAGGATTTCCAACGACCTGTTCACAATCAGCGAACTGGCCCACCACGGCCCCGAAGATTTTTTCATCTCAACATTTCTGCTTACAGGATCGCTCATCTTCATGTTTGTCATGAACTGGCAAATGGCTGTGATCGTCGTAATCCCCCTCCCGTTGATTGTAATCTGGGGCAGCATCTTCCGGCTGCGGCTGCGAAGCAGATTCAGGGAAGTGCGCAAGCGTATTGCGGATATCAACAGCAATGTAGAAAACGCTATCCAGGGAATTCGCGAGGTTAAATCCTACGCAAAGGAAGATTACACAATCAGCATGTTTGATTGCGTTAACAACGATTTCAAAGACGCCAAATCGAATATGTACGGAACAATGGCCGGATTCCATTCCGGGATGATGTTCCTTCTCGAATTCTACTCTGTAATAATCATAGGCGGCGGCATGCTTCTAGTCCACGCGGGAACCCTTGGACTGGTGGAATTGATAGGCTTCCTCATGTATCGCCGTTACATGTTCCAGCCCATCCGGCGGCTCACCAGCTTTATGGAGCAGTACCAGCAGGGTTTTGCGGCTTTTGAGCGTTTTGCGGAAATAATGGACGAGGAACCGGACATCGAGGATCGCCCGCATCCGGTCACTCTGAAATCCGTCAGAGGCGACATCCGCTTTGATCACGTCTTCTTCCGCTACAGCGGTAACGATGAAACATGGACATTGGAAGACATGGATATTCATATCCGTCCGGGACAGACAGTAGCTCTGGTAGGCGAATCAGGGGCGGGCAAATCCACGCTCGCGGCTCTGATTCCGCGTTTCTACGAACCCCAGCAAGGGCACATTTATCTCGACGGGGTCGACGTAATGGACCTTGGAAAGCGGGACTTGAGACGCCACGTGGGAATTGTTCAACAGAACGTGTTCCTTTTCGATTCCAGTATCCGTGAAAATATCATGTTCGGACGTCCAGACGCTTCTGAAGACGAAATCCGGCAGGCGGCTCAGAACGCTCATGTCCACGACCTGATAATGTCCCTTCCCAATGGATTCGACACGCTGGTGGGAGAGCGGGGAGTCAAACTTTCCGGTGGCCAGAAACAACGCATATCAATCGCCCGCCTGTTCCTGAAAGATCCGGCCGTACTCATCTTTGACGAAGCAACTTCTTCCCTGGACGCAGAATCTGAAGAACTCATCCAGGAATCCATGGCAACTCTGTGCAAAGGCCGTTCCACACTGGTTATTGCACACCGCCTTACTACTGTTCGCAATGCCGACTACACCTATGTGCTGAGACAAGGGCGCATCGTTGAAAAAGGCTCACACGAGAGCTTGATTGCCCGCAGAGGATATTATTACAGCCTTTACAATCGGAATATACTCTAGTATTAGTCTCGCAGTCGCCTGTATGGCGCACGCAGAAAAAATGAATAATAGCAAACCAAAAATCAGCGTAAGACGAGTCGGCGGGTACTTACATAGAGTTGTGCCAGTTGTCGACAGCGCCGGCAAGGTCCTGAACTATGCGCTCAATCCGCTGATGGTCGAGTTCCGGCCCCGGGACCTCATGCAGGTTGTTGTCGGGGCGTCAATCCTGGCCGTACCTGTTGCGTTCACCGAGGAAACATGGAACCTGGGCGCTGAACTTCCACTTGGCAATGTTGTCGGACTAAGCACGCTATCCCTTCTTTTCATTGCACTTTTTGTTTATTTCAATTTCTATCGGTTCACTTTCAGGGGCCACGCTTTGGAGTATTGCAAACGGGTTATCTCAATCTACGCGTTCTCATTACTCGTTGTCGGACTCATCCTGACTATGATACGAAAATGCCCGTGGGGCATAGACAACATACTTGCGCTTAAACGCATTCTTATCGTCGCTTTCCCTGCCTCAATGAGCGCAGCCGTAAGCGACACGATGAAATAAATTCATACACGATATTAGTAAACATGCAGGCAAAATCGCGGCGCCTTGCTCTGGACTGGCGCACAAAAAGAGTTCGCGCAGCGTACTTAACCCGCATATCTCACATTTTTTCGAGCAGAACCGGTTCAGAGCGCTGTTAGTGCGGGGCAAAATCGGTTTAACCAGACGAAGCTGTGTGAACACATCGCAAGATCGGGTAAAACGATTTGGACTTGCAATAATGGCGCTATCAATTGTTTCTGCCGGAGGAGTGTGAGATATGCGGGTTAAAGATGGCTTGCCCCCCCACCCTTTCTTACACTAACATTCAACCAATTGTGCATTGACTCTACTGGTTTATGAACAGAGCACTCCGGCGCAAGCTGTTGCGCCAGAGAAGCAAGGAGCCGTTTGAGCAACCCGTCAACGTGGCAAACATTTTTTACCTAAAAGAGGCTCCTGCTCGAAGTGGCAAGATGTTTTTTCGCTCGAACTGTTATATATACAGGGCGATACATTTAATCTTATTATGACTTGTTGGCATATGTTATGAAGGAACAAAGCGAGTTAAACAAAGGCCTGGGACTGGCACATGTATTCACTATTGCCTCGGGAGCAATGATCGGGTCCGGGCTGTTTATACTTCCTGGCATGGCTTTTGCAATAGCTGGTCCGGGTGTGATCTGGTCTTACGTTCTTGCCGGTTTGCTTGCTACAACCGGCGCGCTTAGCATGGCCGAACTAGTAACGGCCATGCCAAGAGCGGGCAGCGATTATTTTTACGTAATGCGTGGCTTCGGCTCGGGCGTCGGATCTATAGCCGGGGTATTAAGCTGGTTTGCGCTTACTCTGAAGAGTGCTTTTGCCGTTTTCGGCATGGCCACGTTTATCGCACTGGTAGTGAATATTCACGGGGTATTGAGCGGTGCAGTGCTAACCGTCTTTTTTGTAGCGCTGAATATTCTGGGAGTCCGGCAAGCAGCAAGAGCCCAAACGGCTATGGTCTTCACCCTTTTTGCCCTCGTGATTCTCTATATTCTCGTCGGCCTGCCTCAAACCCGGTCTGAGCTATTGATCCCGTTCGCACCATACGGGCCGGGCGCTATATTCTCGGCCGCTGGTTTTGTTTTCGTCTCTTATGGGGGTTTATTGAAAGTGGCGAGTGTCGCCGAAGAAGTGCGCAACCCTGGCCGCGTTATGCCGCTCGGCTTGACCCTTGCGCTGGTTGTAGTGACCTTGTTGTATGCGTTGGCTGTTACCGTTACCAGCGGTATATTGGAAAAAGAAGCCCTGAGCGCCTCGTTGACACCACTTTCAGATGGTGGACAGGCATTGATGGGTGAATTCGGTTTTATCGTCATGAGTATCGGCGCGATCCTTGCCTTTGTTTCGACAGCAAATGCGGGCATAATGGCGGCTTCGCGTTATCTGCTTGCCCTTAGCCGTGACAACATGCTGCCTGCGTCTCTATCCAAAGTAAACTCCCGGTTTCACACTCCTCATATTGCGATCATCTTTACCGGGTCTGCAGTCCTTCTGAGTCTTCTTCTACCGCTCAAAACCCTGGTCGAAGCTGCATCTTGTGTGTTGATTCTGACCTACATGCTGTCATGCCTGGCCGTTGTTGTCCTGCGCGAAAGTGGCTTAGGCAATTATCGTCCGCTCTTCCGGTCGCCGCTTTACCCGTGGCTTCAAATCGCAGGACTGCTCGGTTTGGGTTTAGTACTGTTCGAACTCGGGATGGAGGCCTATGCAATCATTGCCGTACTTATTCTGGTGGCATTCGGAGTCTTCTGGCTCTACGGTCGGGGACAGGCACGACAGGAAAGCGCTTTACTCCATCTGATTGAGCGCCTGACCGACCGGCGGCTGGTAACTGGAACGCTGGAAGCGGAACTGAAACAGATCATCAAGGAACGTGACGAAATTGCATGGGACCGTTTTGATCGGCTGATCCAGAATGCCGTGGTGATTGACGAGGAAGTTTCCATGGAACGGAATGAATTCTTTAAACGTGCAGCCGGGGAACTCGGCCCCCGCCTGGAGCTTGCTCCCACAGAGCTGGCGCATATTTTAAAACGGCGTGAAGACGAGAACAGCACTCTTCTGACCTCAGATGTGGCCGTGCCACATGTTGTCGTTGAAGGTAATGGCCGTTTTGATATACTGATCGCCCGCATTAAAGGCGGGGTCAAATTTTCGGAAGAAGCAAAAAATGTGAACACCATTTTTGTGCTGGTTGCGTCACGCGACGAACGGAATTTTCATCTCCGGGCACTTGCAGCCATCGCCCAGGTGGTTCAGGATCCTGCATTTGAGAAACGATGGTGGGATGCGAAAAACGAACAGGCCCTGCAAGATGTTATCCTCTTAACCAAACGGAAACGCTCTACTGAGAGTGAAAAATAGTCTGTGCTTGCCCGTACGAGCATGGAAGCGCTCAATACAAAAACTCATGGAATGCGCCGGGCCAGACTGGTCAGTCTGGAACATTATACGGATGATGAAAGGATTCTGAAAGGCTTCGCATAAAGGAATGCAGCCGTTTGCGAATCTCGCTGTGCTTCATGTTTTCCACGAAGTTAGTGTTATAGTGACCGCTCCGGAAATCCTTTTCGCCCAGGATTCGCTCCAGAAAAGGTACCGTCGTTTTGATACTCTCGGCTTTGAATTCGCCTAATGCCCGCCGCATGCGGACCACCGCCGCATCACGCGATTTGTCATGCACGATTAACTTTGCGAGTAACGAATCGTAGTGGTGCGGTACCGTGTAGCCTTCGTAAATATGCGTATCAACCCGCACTCCCGGGCCACCCGGAAGACGCAATCCTGAGATAGTCTCCGGTGATGGCGCGAAATCCTGTTCCGGATCCTCGGCATTGATCCGGCATTCAATAGCATGCCCGTTGATTTTAACATCCGCCTGCTCTAATCCAAGCGGTTCACCAAACGCCACACAGATTTGAGCCTTTACCAGATCCACCCCGGTCACCAATTCGCTTACCGGATGTTCTACCTGGATACGGGTGTTCATCTCAATGAAATGGAATTTTTCGTCCCGGTCCAGCAGGAATTCAACAGTGCCTGCGCCCGAGTAGCCCACGGCTTTGGCTGCGGCAATAGCCGCCTGCCCCATTTGCTCACGGAGCCTGGGATTCAACGCAGGCGATGGAGCTTCTTCAACCATCTTCTGGTAGCGCCGCTGAATAGAGCATTCTCGTTCTCCCAGATGTACAACATTGCCATGATTATCAGCCAGTACCTGGATCTCAATGTGGCGTGCGTTCGGAATCACTTTCTCTATGTAGATATCGCCGGAGCCAAAAGCAGCTTCTGCCTCGCTTCGCGAAAGGTCCAGAGCCGGTGCGAGTTCCTTACGCGAGTGTACAATTCGCATGCCCTTGCCGCCTCCCCCTGCGGACGGTTTGATGAGCAGAGGATACCCGATTTCCTTAGCCAGAGACAAAGCTCTTGCTCTCTCTCTCACAGGCTTGTGTGTACCGGGGGGCAAAGGAACGCCGGCACGCTCCATTGTCTCGCGTGCCACTGCTTTATCACCCATTTTCCGAGTGGTCGCTGGGAGCGGCCCGATGAATGTAATCCGGTTATCAGCACAACTCGCGGCAAAGTCAGCGTTTTCCGAAAGAAACCCGTATCCGGGATGAACTGCCTGCGCCCCTGTTTTGCGGGTTGCCCGCAGAATTTTATCCGGACGCAGATACGATTCCAGAGCTCTCGGCGGTCCGATGCATACGGCTTCATCCGCCAGCTTGACATGCAGGCTCTGCTGATCCACCTCGGAATAAACTGCAACCGTTCGCACTCCCAGCTCTTTGCATGCGCGTATAATACGCACAGCGATCTCACCGCGATTGGCTATCAGTATTTTCTTGAACATCAAAGACTCCTTTTACCTGATCTATTCATCTGCTTCAGGAGTTGATAACTATATCACTCCAACGCCAACCTGTTGTGTGGATGACGTGATGCGAATCGATCAGTATTCCCTCTCAATCGCAGTTTAACCCCGCTTGTCGTTGCCATGCAAAAACATCGCGGCCTGTCCGGGATGAATTATTCCCCAAGTCACATGATTCAGATTAGCAGAAGCGCTACATACTGTAAAAAAATATCCGCACGGACCCGGGAATTGCAATTTAAAACAAGAAAAGCGCCTGATGCAGCTTGACCTGCGCAATGGCTGCAGATTACCGGTAAGAAATACGGGGCGGCTTTTTTAGATTGACCCCCTCCCCGAAAGGCCTGTAGCTTTATGTAGTTATGAAGAACACGCAGAACAACACCTCGCGATACGCCTCCCGGAGAAAAAAAGGAATTCGCGTTATTCTCGGCGTGATAGGTTCAGACTGCCACGCCGTAGGCAACGCAATCCTTGAAAGGAAGTTTAAAGAAACTGGCTTTGACGTCATAAACCTGGGCGTAATGATTACACAGGAAGAGTTCGTGGAAGCGGCTGCTGAACACAATGCGGACGCGGTACTGGTTTCGTCTTTGTACGGGCATGCCAAAATGGATTGCGAGGGATTGCCCGAAAAGTTTAAAGAAAAAGGACTGGGCGCCGTAACACTTTACGTGGGCGGCAACCTGAAGGTTGGCCCGGAAGATTTTTCCGAAACCGAAAAAACATTTCTCCAAATGGGCTTCGACCGGGCCTTTCCATCAGATTGCGACCTGGAAAAGGTTTTTACTTCGCTGGTCAAAGATATTGGAAACAGGTAATTATGCCGAATACCCGAATAGATATTGCCGCATTCAATCAAACGCGCGAAAAAGTCCTGGCTTCCTGGCCAACCGGCGCGGATGTAAATCTCAAAGAAGCATTCCAATATCACCAGAATCTTCCTGCAAAAAAATCGTTTCCCGCGGCGCTGGATGATGCAGCGGCAAGCAAAAGAGTTTTGCTTCAGCCCAGAGCTGGTGTAGCGCTGCTGGAAAAGCAAATTGAACTACTCCAGACAATACAGGACAAATGCGACCTGTTACCTACCACCATTGACTCATACACACGTCAAAATCGTTATGAAAATGCAGAACTTGGAATTACAAAATCGCGCATGGGCCGTTCGGAGTTAAACGGCTTTCCAGCCGTCAATTACGGCGTTAAGAACTGCAGGCTCCTTACTGAAAGCGTGGAGAAACCTGTCGAGGTCAGACACGGCACACCAGACGCCAGGCTCCTGGCAGAAGTAACGCTGGCCTCTGGATTCACGTCTTTCGAAGGTGGTGGTATTTCATATAACATTCCATATACGAAAAGGATTCCGCTCGAAGAGTCTATCCGTAACTGGAACTATGTTGATCGCCTTGCCGGCCTGTATGAAGAACAGGGAATACGTATAAACCGGGAAGCCTTTGGGCCGCTCACTGGAACACTTGTGCCGCCGTTCATGAGTCATGCCGTAGCTGTTCTTGAAGGGCTGCTGGCTTTAAGTCAGGGCGTCAAATCCATCACACTGGGATACGGCCAAAGTGGATCCCTTGTGCAGGATCTGGCGGCAATGCTTTCTCTGCGTGAGATTGCACACAAGTACTTTCGCTCCTCTGGATTTGAAGATTATCAGCTCACAGATGTCTTCCACCAATGGATGGGCGGCTTCCCGGAAGACAGGGCTAAAGCTTTCGCTGTGATAAGCTGGGGTTCTGTTGTGCCCGCGCTTGCCAAAACAGCCAAAATCATAGTCAAAACGCCGGCAGAAGCCATTGGTGTGCCCTCCGCCGAAGACAACTTGCAGGGTCTGGGAGCAACCCGCCAGATAGTTGACATGCTCGCAGAACAAACCGTGCCGCTGACACTAGAGCTGGAACAGGAGAAAGATCTGATCCAAAGAGAAACAGACAGTGTTCTTTCAAAAGTTCTGTCCATTGGGAAAGGTTGCATTGCAACAGGAGCGGTAGCGGCTTTCAAAGAAGGGATACTGGACGTTCCCTTTTCGCCTTCCATCTGCAACAGCGGCCGCTTGATACCCGTAAGAGATAACGACGGCGCCATCCGTGTGCTCGAATGGGGCAATGTTCCTGCAGAAAAAGATTGTATTGATTTCCATGCGGAAAGAATAGCAAAACGCGCGGCGAATGAAGACAGGGAACCTTCCTTTGATATGGTCACCGATGACATATATGCCATAAGTAAAGGCCGCTTGGTTGGAAGGCCGAAATGATAATAAGGGATGTTCTGTTTTGCGCCGGCAGCGCCGGGTTTTTCTTCGACGATCAGCGAGCCATAAAAAAAGGCGCTCGTTCAGATGGATTCGCGTATGAAGGAGAGCCTGTGACGCCCGGATTCAAGACCTTACGACAGGCAGGCGAATGTATCTCTATTATGCTTGTGCTGGAAAACGGCGCCATAGCCGTGGGTGATGCATCTGCCGTGCAGTATTCGGGCGCCGGCGGTCGCGACCCTTTGTTCATGGCTGAGCATTATCTGCCATTCCTGGACAAAGAAGTATTGCCTTTGCTTAAGGGCTGCGATCTCACCAGCTTCCGGAAAGCAGACTCAATGTTTGACGGGATGGAAAAAGACGGGAACAAGCTGCATACCGCGCTCAGGTACGGGTTGAGTCAGGCGCTGCTCGATGCTGTAGCCAAAGCTTCGGGTCGGCTCCGTGTTGAAGTAATATGCGATGAATACGACTTGCCTGTTATATGTGACTCTGTGCCCATATTCGGCCAGTCCGGTGATCACCGCTATGATGGCGCAGATCGAATGATACTCAAGCATATCGATGTTCTTCCACATGCCCTGATCAATAACATTGAAGACAAACTTGGAAGAGACGGCAGCAAACTCATTGAATACGTTAAATGGCTGGCCGGAAGGATCAGGAAACTTCGTCTGAAAGAGGATTATGTCCCGGACATACATATAGATGTATACGGAAATCTGGGTACAATATTTAAGAATGACACCGGAAAGATGACGGAATACCTTGCGGGACTGACTGACGCTGCTGCGGAATTTCCTCTCTACATAGAAGGCCCCATAGACATGGAAGAGAAGGCCGTACAGATTGAAAATCTGGCAACACTGCGCCGTTCGCTGAAAAAACTGAGTATTGATATTAAGATCGTGGCCGATGAATGGTGCAATACTCTCGAAGATATCAAAGACTTTGCGGATGCAGAATGCTGCGATATGATTCAGGTGAAAACGCCGGACCTCGGAAGCGTGCATAACACGGTTGAGGCCGTACTTTATTGCCGGGAAAAGAATATGGAATGCTACCAGGGCGGAACCTGCAATGAAACGGACATCTCTGCCCGCTGCTGTGTTCACACAGCTCTGGCAGCGCGGCCTGACAGAATGCTGGCCAAACCCGGCATGGGATTTGATGAAGGTTATATGATAGTTCGAAACGAAATGGAACGAACACTAACTCTTATCAGAAATAAAGCTGTTACATGAAAAAAGATAAGACTTTCAAGGTTCTGGCGCCTACAGCAATACTTGGGTACGGCTTTCCCGACGATGCATTTCTCGCGGGAATGGATATGCAACCGGATCTTGTCGCCGTTGACGGCGGTTCAGTAGATCCCGGTCCGTACTACCTTGGCTCCGGCAAATCCTTTACGGACAAGGCTTCAGTAAAACGCGATCTTAGAAGAATACTTGTCTCCGCAATCCCAAAGCATGTGCCTGTGGTTGTCGGCACCGCCGGAGGCAGCGGGGCCAGAAGCCACCTGGAATGGTGCCGCGACATTGTCACCGAGATAGCGGAAGAAAACAGTCTTTGTTTCAAACTTGGCATTATCTACGCTGATATCGAGCCTGCAATTGTCTCTGAAGCGCTGGCACGCGGCAATATCAGCTCCGTGGGAGGAGCGCCGCCCCTTGCGCAGAGTGATGTGGATAATTCAAGCAACATAGTGGCTCAAATGGGGATAGAGCCTATTATCAAGGCGCACGAAACCGGGTGCGATGTGATAATTGCCGGACGCGCATATGATCCTGCCCCGTTTGCGGCGCTTCCGGTTTCACAAGGTTATCCCATCGGACCCGCGCTTCATATGGGAAAGATCCTGGAATGCGCGGCAATTGCGGCAGATCCCGGTTCAGGGGCCGATCCGGTACTTGGCATTCTCGACATGGAAGGCTTTACGCTTGTTCCGCTCAGTTCAAACAGAAAATTCACCCCTGAATCAGTGGCGGCCCATTCCCTTTATGAAAAGTCCGATCCCTACACGCTGCCCGGCCCCGGCGGGGCCTTATTGCTTGATAAAGCCGGCTTTTCAAATTCCGGTTCAGGAAAGGTTCGCGTCACAGGCAGCCGTTTTGAAAAGTCAGAAAATTACACAGTTAAACTGGAAGGCGCCGCAGTAACAGGTTATCGAACCGCCTGCGTGGCAGGCGTGAGAGACCCGGTTATGATTGATGCCATAGATTCTATTCTTGATGCCGTGAACAGCCATATAGTGTCGGTAGCACAAGCTGAATCTCTGGAAGGCACGGCTCATTTTCATGTCTACGGCAAGGACGCTGTGATGGGGAAACTAGAGCCTGTCAAGAAGACAACCTCACACGAACTGGGAATAGTCATGGAAGCGGTTGGCAAAGACCAGGACACCGCTGATGCGCTATGCGGCATTGCGCGTTCCAATCTCCTTCATTACGGCTATCCGGGACGCATCTCAACAGCGGGAAATCTTGCCTTTCCGTTTTCGCCGTCCGATATTTCCATAGGAGCGGTTTATGAATTTTCCATCTACCACATCATGACAATTCCGGATCAAAACCTTTTTCCTCTTAAAACGATGAACCTATGAAAACTTTAAAAACTTTTGCCAAAGTCATCAGATCCAAGAATTCGAGTCCGTTCGAGCTGACTCTTGATATCCTTTTCCACAAAAGGGAAGATTACGATCGGGCAAAAGAAAGACGCCTGATAGGAGCCGATTTGATTGCTTCAACATATGGCGTATCCGCGGAAAGAATCAAGTCAGTCATATACTTCGACCCCGGAAAGGCTGTCAAAGTATCCTTGCAGAGGAATGTGCCGTCAGGATCCTCTGGAGATACAGATGTTTACGGAGCCCAGCAGCATGCTCCTCTTCTGGATTTGGAGGTTGACCTGTGAAAAAAAACAACATTGCCAGAGATCATCTTCTTTCGGCCAACTACTTTGCTCCGCGCGGTAAAGAACGTCTTTACGAGCTGGGCAAAGTACTTGCTGAACGTTATCTTTATCCATCTGATCTGCTGATAGCCGTGATAGGCGGCGAAGGCTCCGGGAAATCAACGCTGATTCGAGGACTGTTTCCCGGTCTTGAACTCACCAATGATGATGACGGCGTAAACCTCAGATCCGCGCCGATATATGACTCAGCAGAACAAGGTTTTTTCAATGCGCACACATTTCATATTGATGTCCGCTACGAAAGAGCATTCCGGCAAACGCATGAAATAGTGGCTGCGATTAAATCCGCCGTCCGCAATGAAAAGAGAGTTGTTGTCGAACATTTCGATCTAGTATATGAACAATTTGGATACAATGCCCAGGTCCTCATATCCATTGGCGAAGAAGTGCGGCTGCATCGTCCCACTGTTTTCGGCCCGTCTCCTCTTATACTTAAGCAGGAGGCTGAAACAGGAGGACGTTACAGACTGATGGCCCATTCTGCCGAAGACATAACGACCATGATCCTTATGGATGATTACGGTTATGATCCGCCGGACATACATTCCGAAGTCAGGCACGGTTTCGTCATAGGCTTTCCTAAGAAGCTGGATATCGACATTGCGGAACTAGAAGAAAAAGTGCGCTCATTCATAGATGAGGGACACGCAATAAAGCCGTCGGAAAACAGGCATATAATGATAGGAGACAGGAAACTGGCCTGTACAGGACGGAGGATACATGTTGCAAATACCGGAGATATCGAAAACTTCCGACTGCTCAAAGAACTTCGCTACGACCCGGCTTCACACGAGCATCTTCTGGTGGGACTCATAGGCAGTGAGCCCGTAGCCAACCCTAATGCTCTTTCTCCTGTTACCGGAGAAGAGGACGATCAATAGAATGTTCCGGATATTTTTCAAATGAAGACAATTTCAGTGGATCGAATAGCCCGGACGGCAGCAAGGCTCTGTAAAGAGGCTGCCTGCAACCTGCCTTCCGACGTGCGTAAGGCAATGGAAAAGGCGGCCGAAAAAGAGGCATCCAGCCTGGGCAAATCAATACTCCGTCAGTGTCTTGAGAATGCTGATATAGCAAAGGATGATGAAGTACCCATCTGCCAGGATACCGGCAGCGCGGTCTACCTGATAGAGTTGGGGAATAATGTCGTAATAGAAGGCGGCACACTGGAAGAGGCTATTAACAAGGGGACCGCCCTGGGCTATAAAAACGGATTTCTGCGAAATTCTATTGTGGACGATCCTGTGTTTGAGCGGACAAACACCTGCAACAACACTCCTGCCATAATTCATACTGAATTTGTCCCGGGAAACAATGTTCAGATCACCCTTCTGCAAAAAGGCGCGGGAAGCGAAAACATGAGTGCTGTACGCATGCTTAAGCCTTCTGACGGAGCACAGGGAGTAATAGACTTTGTTGTCTCCACCGCAGTTGACGCCGGCGGAAACGCCTGTCCGCCCTTGATCGTAGGCGTGGGTATAGGCGGCAATCTTGAATATTGCGGACTGCTTGCGAAGAAAGCGCTTGCACGTGAAACAGGGAAACAGAATACGGATCAAAGATACGCCAAACTTGAACGTGAAATACTCAATCGGATAAACTCTTCCGGCGTGGGCCCACAGGGCCTCGGAGGCAGCATTACCGCTCTTGCCGTGCATGTAGAACACGCGCCATGCCATATGGCGTCTCTGCCCGTGGCAGTCAACCTTAACTGTCATGCGGCAAGGCATATCTCGATAAGGCTGTAAGTTATATGAAGAAAATTCAGGCAAAACTTGATGACAGAACTGTAAACTCGCTTGAAGCCGGAGATCAGGTTCTGATAACAGGAGCGCTATACACAGCTCGCGATGCCGCGCACAAACGTTTTGTCGAAGCTCTGAAAAACGGACAGGGCCTGCCTGTAGATCTGCGGGGAAACATAATCTATTATACTGGCCCCACTCCCGCTAAACCCCGGCATCCCACCGGAAGCGCCGGCCCCACTACCAGCGGACGCATGGATGCCTATACACCTGCACTTATAGAATCCTGCGGTCTCAAGGGTATGATCGGAAAGGGCAAACGCAGTAATCACGTTGTGGAATGCATCCAGAAACATAAGTGCGTCTACTTCGCTGCAATCGGCGGCGCGGGAGCGCTCATCGCTCGCTCCATCAAAGCAATCGATATAGTTTGCTACGAAGACCTCGGCCCGGAAGCGGTTCATCGGATTGAAGTGGAAAATTTCCCAGCAATCGTTGCAATCGATAGCAGGGGCGCCAGTGCATACCGCTAACCCGCATATCTCACGTTATTCTGATCGTCCAGAGAGCATAACATTGAAGCAACATACATGAACCCCTGTTTGAACCGTTTAAGGGAGAAAGATTCGTTAGGAGCATGAATGTTGTCTTCGGCCGATCCAAACCCGACAAGAAGCGGTTCTGCCCCCGATGTTTGCGCGAGACTCGCCACTATTGGAA
>CAYSRM010000027.1:0-19170 GCA_964433435.1 uncultured Victivallales bacterium | reverse complement strand
AAATGGTCTTTTACCGTTTTATATGCAAGTTTAGGCTGTCTGAATCCATCAAAAATGCCTTTGTTGTTTTTACATCCCGGCCTTCTCATTGCCCACTTCTCCTCAGTTACCCTGCAGTCGCAAAACTGCCAGATAAATACTCCGGCAATATCTTCTGTGTTCAAGTAAACCCTGAGGTTGGCATCAAGAATGTCCACCTGCCCTTCTTCAGTCCACTTTACCCTTCTTGAATCCCTCAGGCCGCTTATAGCGCCTGCTCCAAATTCACTTACAATTAAGGGCTTCCCCTTTCCTGGCGTTGTATCTATCCATTCTTTCAGCCTGTTAAGGTGTTGCAGGGGATCTTCGTCGCTATACCAAAGTGAATAAATGTTAAACGAAACAATATCCACAAGATCCAGACATATATCGGTAAACCATTTGTTGGACGCAAAGGTCAGGGGTCTACTCTCATCAAGGTTTCGTATCTGATTAAACTGCATTTCATAATGTGTTTTCCCTGTAGTCGTTGAACTTTCACATTCATTCAGGATGCCCCACATCACTATTGAAGGATGATTATAATGTGTTTTGACCATTTCATCAATGCAGTCCTTGCACTGCCTTGTAAAATTGGAGTTTTGCATATCTTTCTCGTTAAGGCCCCTTGCATGGTTTTCCTCCCACACGTAAATTCCCCTTTCATCACATATATCGATGAAAAGCTCATCATTGGGATAATGGCATGTTCTTATGGAATTGGCGCCGGATTGTTCAACCAGGTAAATATCTTTCATCATCATTTCAAAGGGTATGGATGCTCCAAAGGTTGGGTGATCCTCATGCCGGTTATATCCTTTTAGAGATATTCTTTCTCCATTTACATAAACACTGTTTCCCTTTATGTCTACAGTCCTGAATCCGACTCTCTCAATATAATCATCATAGGGTTTTTCTACGTTCTTTTCATGGAGCTGAACGTCAAGGAGATAAAGGCGGGGGTTCTCATGCGTCCAAGGTATGATGTCCTCGAAATCAAAAGTATTGGTAACTTTTTCTGATTTTCCTGCATCTAAGTTAATGATTCCAAAGTCAAGAATCTTTGTGTCTATATATGCTTTCACATGCGTTTCCTTCGCCGCCCGTGAAATGTTTGCCATATAGATTATGATGCGAGCTTTCCATATGCTGTTACTGATAAAAGGCGTAAATTCAACCCTTTTGATGTAGGTCGATGGAACCTTTTCCATTGTAACAGGACGTATGAGCCCTCCATAGGTATAATAGTCATTTGGTATGTGCAGCGCCGAATCTTGTGAAAAACTGTTGTCTACAGCGATTTTCAACTCATGCCGGCCTTTTTCCACATCCGGAACAGTGACAATAAACGGGGTGTAAGCATTATAATGGTGTCCAATATGCCTGCCATCCAGATAAACATCCCCTGTATGGCTGATGCCCTTGAAGTCAAACTTTAATGCGCAAGTTTCATCCACATCAATTAACCTTCTATATATCCCTTTGCCCCTGTAGTTTATCAGGTCGGGACACATCTCCCAGCATCCAGGAACCGGCAATCTGTATTTGTACTCAAGTTCAAAAGGTTCCTGTTCCGTGATCGGCGTAAAATCCCATAATCCATCCAGTTCTGTCTGTGTTCTTATATTGTGCTGTTTAAACAATCTGATCATTTTGAAATATCTCCTTGAGCACCAGCGCCAGTTCAGCGCTGTTGAAGTTGATCGAAGAGTGATCATGGCTTTCGTCGGCCATCACGCTGCCGCGCTTGCCCAGACGTTCCATGGTTTCGGCGGTCAGCCCGGCCACCTTCGGCTAATCGGGCATTGCTAGCGTAAAGACTTCCAGAGCGGCGGCAATATCACCCATCGAATCTTTAACAGGAACAAAAACCTGCACAGTTGAAGGTTCTTTAATGCCGGACACATGTACCTTCAAACCTCTGCTCTCCAGTGTGTGGATACAACTCAACCCGCGATTGACGCTAACCGACGTTTTACCCTGCTTGAATACTTTCTCCATTTCAGGCGTCATTTTCGGAGGCGTATATCCGTTATTAGACGGTTTTCCTTCACTGTACGGTGAACGCCATGACCCATAAAGCAAAGCCTCTCCAGACTCCGGAACGTCCGGCCGTTGCCTCCATAGACTTGTGCAACACGGGAACGAACCGACCCGCTCCAGTCGCAACAGTGTCTTTTTTAAGGGAACGCCGGCCTCCGGGTTGTAATCCATGTCGTCGCCCTTCATAAACGTCTGGGCATGTGGGTTCCACGCCTTGCGACAAAGATCTCCATCCATAAAAACCTCGCCGACGTGGGCAACCCACCGAAGTTCGTCCTTAACCTGCGCCAATGTCAAGTTCTGTTTCTTTTTCGCTGTCATTATTTGCCCCCCGAAACTACTTCCACGGCCAATTGCCTCAGCTTGCGGTTTTGCTCTGTTGAGAATTTCTGCCATCCTGCAAGAGGTGGTTCCTCCGTAAAACGTTCAGTATCTTCAGCATCAAATTTTCTGGAAGGAAACCAGTCCTGGTTGTTGATGCCAAGAGCATTATTGATCCGTTTTTTTACAGCCCGTTTCCCGCTTTTCAACTGTTTTGAGCCCACGTCAAAGCAATCAACCATCTGTATCGAATTGCGCTGCACTTTCATGCGAACCGATGCAAATGTCTCCTCAGTTCCCAGATGAGATCCGCAATACATAAACGTGGCTGCCCCGTCTTCAGTAATTTTATTGCCCCATGCTTCTGAGCCCCATGAGGCCATCGTACACCAGCGCGGCATATAACCATGAGCATCAGTCATCCATATCATCAAAGGCGGGTATGCACAGGCGCGCGTCGAACCTACGATGCTACCGCTGTGTAAACACGCCCAGATCTGACAATTTTTCTTTTCCAGTTGAGGATGAACATCGTGCGCTCGCGCCATATCATTGCCGCTGGCGATAAAAACATCGATAAAGTCAGTCAGGTCAGATCTAATATCATCCTCAAACAACCAGGTTGTTCCAAGAGTATAATCAAACCTTACCTTTCCCGTTGATTTGCGATCAAATGTGCCCTGCCATATTTTAGCGAAATAACGAAGAGCATTATTGTCCTCGGGAAACCTTACTTCTTCCAGATCCCACGGAAAAAACCTGAACCGCTGTTTGTGGTTGAGAAACATGTCAAAACTGGTCTTTGTCCAACCCTTTTCACGGAAGTGATCGACCATGTCTTTCCCTACGGCACGCCACTCCACTTCGTACCCCGGCTGTCCGAACTTAAGGAAGTCTGAAGGCCAGCAAAGATTCAATGGAGTATAGAACCGCTTCACAGGCACTGCTCCGCGTCGCGTCCCTTTAAAAGCAGATCCGTCCAGATATGAACCGAACCTGCGATCGAAAAGCGCCCAGCTTTTGACATGTCTGTTCTCGCCTTCCCCTTCCAATGGCGGCGCAAATGTGGGGTGTACGTACCCGGAATGTCCATACGAAAGGTAGTGCAGAAACATCCGGTGTTCGTGGGCAGTCCGGAAAACTCCCTTTTCGCAACGCTGATACTTCGCTGTCTTCAAATGATTGGGATCATTCCTTAGTTCAGGCCAACCTGTAGAGATGCGGTCGGCATAATTGTTTGCGGAAACATCAATGCAACTCTCTGCTCCGATTCGTCCTTTAAGCACGGTGAGCTGAACAGGAACCTGAATAAGATCTTTGCCCACCTTAACTTCAATTTCTCCCTCGTACTCGCCAGCTCGTGCATCAGCAGGCACAAAAAGATCCACCCAGAATCCTGCATAACCGGTTTCCGGAAGCTGATTTTTTTTCCGGAATTCGGGCGTGGACCCGCCAGCGATTCTCTGCGGGACACATATTTCGGGCCACCATTTGTTATTTAGATTATGATACCATTGAACATAGACATCATACTGCGAGGGATTGATTGCGGCGCCGCGTTTACCTTTTAAGGCTTTGGCCTCAACAGTTACGGTTGTGTCTTTCTTGAGAGGCCCTACTGACAACTGAAAACTGGCAAACATATTTCTCGCAGAGCTCAAACAGACCGGCGGATCCCATGCCCCATCGCCATCCAGAACCCGGCGTCTGACCGGATCAAGACGAACAAAATCATCGCACCATTTTGTATTTAACGGCATCATTTTCTCCTTTGCTCTCGAATTTTACTCGTTTCGGTTTTGTCTCATGAGAAAAAAGGCTATTTGTGGACCCTACTCAAACCTATAAAAAAATGGCGCGCCCACGGGGAGTCGAACCCCGCTTACCAGGATGAAAACCTGGGGTCCTGTCCGATAGACGATGGGCGCATCTTTTTTAGAAGTGTGGAAATATATCATATCAAATTCTAAAGACAAGCAAAAGATTTTTCGTCTTATTTCCCTGGAATGGGACGGCCCAGGCGCCTGAGTACTGCCTGGAGATCTTTCCAGGTTTCGTGTTTCGCAGCGGGATTGCGCAGAAGGTGGGCGGGGTGATAAGTGGGCATAACATCTATACCGTCAAATTTCAGCCATTTACCACGCAAATGGGTAATACCGGTGGTGATATCAAATAAACCCCGGGCTGCTGTTCCGCCCAATGTGATAATAACCCCCGGTTTAAGAATATTTATCTGTTCCCTTAAATAAGGCATGCATGTCTCCATTTCGGCCGGCAGAGGGTTGCGGTTGCCGGGAGGCCTGCACTTGAGAATATTGCCGATAAAAACCTCTTCCCGCCTATAACCCATGGCTTCAATCATCTTCGTGAGCAATTGTCCGGCCCGCCCCACAAAAGCCTTGCCCTGTCTGTCCTCGTCCGCACCGGGCGCTTCTCCGATAAACATGATGTCCGGGTTATCGCAGCCCTGACCTGGAACCGCCTTATTTCTGCTTTGATGCAGTGAACACCTGGTACACCCTGCGATCATAGTTGCTATGGATGCAAGATCGCCTCTGCCTTCAGAAGCCGGATCAGGCTGAACGGTGTATTCCTGAGGTTTTGTTTCAATGTATGAAGCCTTAACAGTCGAGGCTTCGCGAAACGCCTCAATATCCGAAGCGCTTACATCCATTTGTTTGCCCTCATCAGCCATAAAACGAACATATTCTTCGATTGCTTGTGCCACTTTTTCTACTGACAATTTGTCTTCTCCCGTCAAATCAGCCTAAGGTGCGTCGCAGGCTTCCGCGGCAGCATCAATGCCGCCGGCATAAGACGCCTGAGCTTCGAGTTTTGCTTTATGAACCTCCAGGCCCTTCACAAAAAGCGGCCCGACCAACACATAGATCAGGCCCAGAAACAGCATTATCAGAGCTACATGGATTGAAACCTGTGGTTCAAGCAACCAGAGCAGAGCAACCAGAATAATGCAAGGCACAAATATAAACGTCCTCTTGGTCGGTTTAGGATAACGAAGGCTACTCACCTGAAGGGATATGAATACAAATATCCCAACCAGGAAAATAGTGGCGAACCAGCCCTGATCAAGAGATAAATACGTTGTTAAGCGCGATTGATTTCCCGAGGCCTGGTTCAGGAAAACAAAAAGCGCTACCCACGCCGCATTGGCAGTAATCGGCAATCCCGCATAGCCGGCTTGTCCCCGGTAAGGATCTTTGACTTTAAATCTTGCCAGCCTGACAACGCCTGAAAGCGCTACGGCCGAAGGCAGAAGCACACGCCACACAGCTTCTGTTGCCTGTAAGGTTACCGCAAAAATCAGCACTGCAGGCGCAATGCCGAATGCCGTCAGATCCACATAGGTATCCAGCTCCGCTCCAAAATCGCTGCGCGCGTTGAGCCATCTGGCAAGATTGCCATCCAATCCGTCAAGAATCATGGCCAGCATTATCAGTTGTGACGACAAACAATACAAGCTGGTCTTTCCGCTCTGCATCCCTTCAATTGTTACCAGTATGCTCAGAAAACCAGCCAGCATAGCAAGAAGAGTCACGATAGTAGGAGTTATCTGTCGCCAATTCATAACGCGCATTGTAACGAACCGCTCTGCAAAATGCTAACCTGAATTATTCTTCCCGCCAAATAATTCAACCTGCCGGTCACGGTATCCCCGCCGTCGCAAAAGTGAAACCATGCGCTCAAAGTCTTCAGGCCAGGGGGCATTGATATTCAACTTGTCTTTGAGGACAGGATGACAAAACGACAACGTTTCCGCGTGCAACATCTGCCGGGAAACCGGCGCGTCCAGGCGCGGCTCCTGACGCCTGCTTCTGTACTGCTTGTCGCCGAGTATGTGGTGCCCGATGGACTTGGCATGTACCCTGATCTGGTGTGTCCGTCCTGTCCGGGGATAAAACCTGACCAGCGAACAATCGCCATAATCTTCCTCGACATTGTACCCGGTTTGAGCCTCTCTGAGGGTCCTGTTGCCTGAACTTCTTTCCTTCCAGCGGGTATCGGCAACCGCCATTTTCTTTCTGTCACTACCGCTGCGGGTAATAGGCTTGTCGATATTTCCGCCTGAAGGTTCTGGAACCCCTGCCACAAGCGCAATATATTCCTTATGCACTCTGCTTTCCTTGAACTGCCGGGATAATCCCTCCATAGTAATGGCCGTCTTCGCGCATACCAGCGCTCCGCTTGTGTCTTTATCAAGCCTGTGCACAATGCCGGGCCTGCGTTCATCTCCTATGCCGGCAAGATCGTTGCAGTGATGCAACAGGGCGTTGACAATCGTCCCCGTGGTGCGGCCGGCCCCCGGATGAACCACAATCCCCGCGGGTTTGTTGATTACAATCAGCTCAGAATCCTCGAAGAGCACATCAAGGGGGATATCTTCCGGGACCAGCGCTACAGGCTCCGGTTCCGGAACAATAACCTCTACCTTTGCCCCAGGCGCAGCTTTTCTGTGGGCAGATGCCGACTGACCATCCACAGTGACATAACCTTTGTCTATAAGCTTACGGATTCTTGAACGGGAAAATCCTTCCAGTTTCTCCGCCAGCCATACATCCAGACGTTTATAATCAGCCCCGGGTTCAACCTCAAATTTCATTGCGCCTCGTCCCGAAGCTCCGCCTGCCGTCCTTTGCCGGGAAACTTCACGGCTACCACTCCAAGCAAAATCAGTAAAAGACTGGCCACCTGCGAAACCGTAAGTCCCATTATGAATATCTCGTGGTCTCCCCTGAGGAATTCCAGCAGAAACCGCCCGGGAGGATACGTGAAACAGTAAAGCGCCAGAATACGGCCACTTCTGGTCCGGTCTCTGCGAGTATAAGCCCACAACAAAAGGCCATAGACCAGCAGATTGAATCCGGATTCGTAAAGCTGTACAGGATGAACCGGAAGACTTTCGGCCGTGTAACGGGAAATCAGTCCCATGTCAATGTGCTTGTACCAGGCATAACTCCCTGCAGGGAAACGCACTCCAAAAGGTCCGTGCCATATTTTGCCATAACAACACCCGTTCAGAAAGCATCCGATCCGACCGAAGAAATGGGCCAGAGGCACCGAAACAATCACAAAATCAAGCAGCCCCCGTATGTCTTCGCGATGCCTGCGGGCAAATATAATCAAAGCAATACCCGACCCCAGGAATCCGCCGTAATAAATCAGTCCCCCTTCCCAGATCATTATTATCTGTGCTGGATTCTTTATGTATTGGTCTATATCCGACAGAACATAAGCCACCCTCGCGCCCAGCAATCCCGAAACCATGATCCAGAAGAGAAGATCCGAGCAATAGCTGAAATCATGGCCTTCTCTGTTTGCAATAAAATACCAGTTAACCAGACCGGCGAGAAAACCCGTAGCCATCATTACCCCGTACCAGGTTATGGTCAACGGCCCTGTTTCAAACAATATCGGATTCATAGACAAACTCCCAATTCTCATTCTGGGCATCCCCGGCAACCGGGTTCCGCTGAAACGGAAGATTCTGAGAAAAAGTCATACCCTTTCCCTCTAATCTCCGGCTCCTGCCGCGCAAGGCGGCATAACCCACGACATTACAATGAGAATCGCTGGAAAAAATTTCATATAGACATACCGGTTACCTTCATATATCCTATAATCGTCAAGTTCGAGGGATGATCAAGGAGAAATAATGGGAGACGAGGACAGGTCGCTAGATATTCAGACAGATCCGGTATCGGAAATCACTTGCAGCAACTGTGGTTCCACCATTGTTGTCGATGGAATCGACCACTTTGTTAAAATCGAATGCCCGGAATGTCACAGCATGGAAGTGGTGCCTGCGCGACTTGGTCAATTCCTTCTTCTTGAACTGATTGGATCCGGAGGAATGGGCGGAGTGTTCAGGGCCAGAGACGTATCTCTGGGACGTATGGTTGCCATTAAAGTCATGCTCAAATCGTACGGCGACGACGCGGATTTCGTAGAAAAATTCAGACGGGAAGCGCAAGCCACTGCTAAACTTAACCATCCCAATATCGTACAGATATATTCATTCGGACAGGAAAAAGGACAGCCGTATATCGTCATGGAATTCATCGGCGGCCGGCGTTTCGACAAGATGGTGGAGTCAGGCAAACCGATAGACCCCGCGCTGGTTATAAAAATAGGCATTGACGCAGCCCATGGGTTGAGCGCCGCTGAAGAAGCTGGGCTGATTCATGGTGATGTCAAACCCGAGAATATCCTGCTGGACGAAAAGATGCAGGCCAAGATCGTCGACTTCGGGATTGCGAGCGTCGCCAACGAGCAGGAACGCGGCGGTATCTGGGGAACCCCGTATTACATAGCCCCTGAAAAAGTCAAGCGCCAGAAAATCGATTCACGTGCAGATATATACAGCCTCGGCGCCACCATGTATCATGCGCTCGCCGGCCGGCCGCCATTCGAAGGCAAAACTCCCATTGAAGTTGTAAAAGCCCGTTTCGAACAAGTTCCCCCCGACCTCCAGGAAATCTCGCCGAATGTCACAAGGGAAATTTCGGGAATCATCTGCCGTATGCTGCAGGTCGAACCGGCCAGGCGTTACCCAACTTATGCTTCGGCTATAAGCGATATGCGCAAGGCGCTCAGAGAAATGGGCGGCGGAAACAGCCTGGCGGGACGCAAAAAAATCAAAACTATTGTACGGCGGAGAGGTTCCTCCGGTCCGGGCAAAAGCGCATCTTCTCAACCGCAAAATTCGATACGAGTACCAACAAAGAAAAACGTTTCAAACCTTTCAACGGAAACAACCGCACACAACGTGGAAGGCCCGGAAGGCGAAGACACACCAACAAGCAATGCTCTCGCTGAATACCGGCAGCGAGCACTGAGCGGCGGCAGAGCCTCAAAGAAAAAGGGAGGCAAAAAGGTAGGGTCCAGAGTGTTTCTCTGGTTCATACTTGTTATCATAGTGCTAAGCGGGATCGGAGGAGGCGCAGCTTACCTTATAACCAGGAGACAGAAAACCATCAGGGCCCGCAGAGAATTTATAGCTCTTGCCAGGGCCAAGGACTCGTCCGCAAAAATTTTCTCCAACATCGCCCTGTCCGTAACCAACCTCAACAAGCTCGCAGATAAAGCTGCAGATCGCATTACCGACGCCACCAACGCTGCGGTTTACGTCACTGGACAACCCATAACAATTGCAGACCCCGCGCCCGCAGAACCGGAAGATAAAACTGAAGCCGGAGAGGAGGCCGAAGAAGAGACCACACAAAAAGACAATGATGAAGAGAAGGAAGCCGAAGCCAAAGAGAAAGAACCCGAACAATCCGAACAGCAACATGGCATAATGAGCAGAGAGGATATTGAGAGGGAGCGGGCAAGACTGGCGGGCGCTTCGGAAAAGGCAGAAGAAGAAAAAAAAGAAGAGGAAAAGGAACCGGAACCAGAAGAGGAAAAACGCGTGCCGGCTGAAAAAGAACCCGAGGTCGTTGAGTTAACCAGAGAGATCGTCGAATACGCCAACCGTGTCATCACCTTGTCGCATGAAGGCAATGCCATATTTAAGACTTCCGCCCAGCTAAAGGAACAGGCCGCGGAGGCTACAACATCCATCAAGGCCCGAAAATTAGAAGGAATGCTTGAAATAAATTTGCAAAAGTTACAGTCCATGCTGGCTGAATCGGAGGATCTGTTTGAACAGACCGACGAACCGCTTGAAAAGATTAAGGAAATAAGAAAAAAAGAAAAGGATGTCCGCACCGCCAGGGAAAAAGCCCGCATCGAAGCCGAACGTAAAGCTAAAGAAGAAGCCGAACGGCAACGCAAACAGCAAGAGCACGAAGCAAAGGTCCGGCGCGAACTCGAGAATGCGCGAAGCGCGCTGCAAGAAGCGCGCCGCCTTCTTAATGCCCACGAATACGGCAAGGCGGTCAAAAACCTTTCAAGAGAAAAATCTTCTTACACAACAGAAGAAAGCAAAGCCGCTTTTAACACCATAATCGAACGTTACAGATTGCTTGAGGATACCAAAGAATACATTATAAACCGGCTCAGCGAGAAACCCATGCCGTGGGGATGGTTGCGCGAAGGCGGACAGCGTGAAGACGTGCTGGGCGCAAACGGAAAATTCATCCAACTGAAGAATCGTAAAGTACCATGGCGAAAGGTAAACACCAGGCAGATGTTGGACTTTATTAATTATTACCTTACGAGAAAGGACACTATGACCCTCAGGCAGCTCGGAAAATACAGCCTTGGAGCGGCCGTATACAGCAAAGAACACGGCGCTGACAACAGCGCGAATGAATTTCTCGCCAAGGCAGTTGCCCATTACCCCAGAATAAAGGATAAAGCAGATGTCGTCATGGCAGATGTTTTTGAAGACAAGGAATGATACAAAGCTGAATAAACAAGCCAGGCGCTACAGGCTGGTTCCCGACAGCGTTCTCCGGACTGACTCTATCGCTGTTCAGGTCCGTCCGGATCAAGTCTGAAAGTAACAGCATCAATTTTCTCCCGTCCGAATTTACCCTGCAGGCTCTTCAGAATTGTGTCCTTCCAGTACCTTGATAATTCATTGAGCCACACAGAACTGTCCACGAATATAACGAGACGTTTTCCGTCCATCCTCCCCGGACGAGCATGCTGTGCCACCGATTCGCCCACCAGCGCAGACCACTGGCTGTGAAGCTTTTCAAGCCACGAAGCAGAACAAGGCTCCAACCCTCCCATAAGATGCCGAATTGTATTCGCTATGGAATACACCTCTGCGGATTGTATCCCCGTTTCATCACGGCCGATCCGACACCTTTGGCGCTCTACCGCCCACTGCCCTTTTCGCATGCCACCTGTCTTTCTTCTGCGCTTTGCCATGCCAGGCTTCCTTCCATACAAATTCAGAGTTTACTGTCAGATCTTCAGTCCAATCAATTCATCAGACCTACCCCTGCTCTTTTCCCACTTATGGGTAACGGTTGGGACTTAATCTAGCAAACCCGCCCGAAAAAGCCAACAGCACTTATCCCAAACCCGCGCAGTATATAATTTTCCGCTTGATATACTCATGCAGTCAATGGCACATTCCTGCTCAAACATCGTCTTTACAAACTGAGAGGCATTGTCACAAAAGTCGTTCTCTTTCTAAAACAGGAGGTTAAATAATGGTATCAAAGAAAAAAACAGCCGCTAAAGGTAACATGCTCATTGCCCAGAGCGGGGGACCCACCAGGGTAATAAACGAGTCTCTCGTTGGCGCTGTGCTGGAAGCCAAGAAACAGTCCAAAGTGGGTAAAATACTAGGCTCTTTGCACGGTATCTCCGGCATCCTGGAAGAAAACATGATCGACTTGAAAAAAGAAAGCAACACCAATCTTGAAAAGGTGGCACTCACACCCTCCTCAGCGCTCGGCACAGTGCGGAAAAAACCGACGGTAGAAGATTGTGAAAAGATATTCAAAATACTGCACAAGTACGATGTGCGTTATTTCTTCTATATCGGCGGCAACGATTCCGCTGAAACCACTCACATCATTAACGAACAGGCGAATAGCGGCGGGTACGAGCTCCGATGTTTCCACATTCCCAAAACAATCGATAACGATCTGAGAGAAAATGATCATACACCCGGCTTCGGCAGCGCGGCAAAATTTGTGGCATCGGCGTTTATGGGCGATAATCTCGACAACAGGGCCCTGCCGGGAGTAAAGATCAATGTCGTAATGGGCCGGCATGCAGGATTCCTTACCGCAGCATCCGCCCTGGCGCGTATTTATCCGGACGACGGGCCGCACCTGATCTACGTTCCGGAAAGATCCTTTAATATCGACAGTTTTGCAAAAGACGTAGAAGCTGTTTACACCAGGCTCGGCAGATGCGTCGTTGCAATATCAGAGGGAGTCGTTAATGACAAAGACGTGCCAATTGCCGCCGCTTACACCGCGGAAGTCGATTCTCACGGCAATGTGCAACTCAGCGGCACAGGAGCTTTGGGCGACCTCCTTGTGGGAATGCTCAAAAAGAAGACCGATATTTCCCGCGTTCGGGCCGATACGCTGGGTTACCTCCAGAGATCCTTCCCCGGAATAATCTCCGAAGTCGACGCAATCGAAGCAAGGCAGGCAGGCGCTTTCGCCGTCAAACAGGCGGTAAGCAAAAACATTGACATGTCTGTTGCCTTAAAACGAAAAAACCAGAAAAAGTACAGTTCGTACCTGGAATGTGTGCCGTTGAAAAAGGTTGCCAGAGAAACCCGGAGCATGCCGGCTTCCTTCATTAACAAGGCAGGCAACGATGTTACACAAAAATTCATCGACTATGCCAGACCGCTGGTAGGGGACCTGCCGCCCATCGGTCAGCTTAAAGGGGTGCCGATCAAAAAAAGATAGACGCCAGTCCCGGCTCCCGCCGTCCTCAGGCCGGCGGGTACGATGAAAGTAACGACGGGGCAATATAGAATAATGTCAGGTTAAGGCAGCGGGTATACCGAGGCCAGATCCTGGACTGTGCTCAGGGCCGATTGCATAATGGTTTCATCTTCGGGTTTTTCAATGACATCGGCGATAATACCCCCGACCTTTTCCATTTCGGCTTCGCGCATGCCTCGGGTGGTCAGAGACGGTGTCCCGAGCCGAATCCCTGATGTGACAAACGGACTTTCCTTGTCAAAGGGAATCGTGTTCTTGTTGACCACTATTCCGACTTTCTCCAGCACGTTGGCGCAGTTTTTTCCGTTCTGAACAGGTGTTGAAGAAACATCCACAAGCATCAGATGGTTGTCAGTGCCATTGCTGACCACACGCAAGCCGCAAGACATCAGTTTTTCAGCAAGCGCCGCAGCATTATGCACAACCTGATTGGAATAGGCTTTGAACTCATCGCTTGCAGCTTCTTTGAGGCATACAGCCTTGCCCGCTATAACATTCATAAGCGGACCACCCTGAACCCCGGGAAATATCTGTTTGTCCACTTCTTTAGCATATTTCTCTTTGCAGAGAATCAAGCCGCCCCTCGGACCGCGCAGCGTCTTGTGTGTCGTGGTGGTAACAAAATCTGCATAAGGCACCGGGCTCGGGTGGCACCCTGCAGCAACCAGGCCGGCGATATGAGCCATGTCAACAGCCAGATATGCATCGACTTCATCGGCAATCTTTCTGAACTTCTCAAAGTCGAGCACACGTGGATAAGCGCTTGCTCCCGCCACGATCATGCGCGGTTTGTGTTCACGGGCAAGCCGCGCAAGCTCATCGTAATCGATCCGTTCGGTCTCTTCGCTTACACCGTATGGAACAATTTGATACAAACGCCCGGAAAAGTTCATCGCATGCCCGTGGGTCAGATGTCCACCATGAGCAAGGCTCATCGAAAGGATACTGTCACCCGGTTCAAGAACCGAAAAATAAACCGCCATATTTGCGGTGCTTCCAGAATGAGGCTGCACATTGGCATGTTCGGCACCAAACACATCTTTTGCCCTCTGAATAGCGCGAGCTTCTATTTTATCAATATGCTCGCACCCGTTGTACCACCGCTTCCCGGGATAGCCTTCCGCGTACTTGTTTGTAGCCACAGATCCGGTAGCTTCCCTCACAGCAGCACTGGTATAATTCTCCGAGGCAATCAGGTTCAAAGTTCCTGCCTGCCTGCTGCCCTCGTCCTTGAGATCCTGTGCGATTGCCTCATCCACAGCGTGCACCTCGCGCAGGCAGCCCGCTGCCGACCCAAAATTATCCAGCTTGGTAATCCTTCGCTGATGTCGTTCTCCGCCGGAAAACCCGGTATTCTTCCATGTTTCCACTATCCGCTCCAGGTCTTCGCCCGCTAAGAGATTCGCTCCTAAAACCAGCACATTCCCATCATTATGCGATCTTGCTGTCTGTGCCATTTCAGCGTTAAGACAGAGTGTTGCGCGTACGCCGCGGAACCTGTTGGCCGCAATAGACATGCCCAGACCCGTCTTGCATATCAGTATGCCTTGTTCAAACTCGCCACTTGCAACACGTTCCGCCACTTCGGCGGCAAAATCCGGATAATCGCATGACTCCGGGCTGAAACATCCTACGTCCGTGAGTTCGGCGCCCGGTTCGTCGAGAATCCCCTTTATCCGTTCTTTAAGCTCGACACCGCCATGATCCGATCCTATAGCTATCTTCATCATTACCCCTTATCAGTCTTTTTGCGAGTTATGGCCGCCCAGATGGCTGGCCAGACCTTCAATTGCATCCCATATCTGGTTTCTGATTTCTCTGTACGTCTGCACCGACATACCTATCGGATCAGCAATGCCGTTCCGCATACCGTTCCGGTCAAACCAAGTCAACAGCGATACTTTACTCTTGAATTCCGGAAAATTCAAGGCCAGTTGCTGCTCATGTAGCGGAGTCATAACTATTACACGGGTAAAGGCTTCCATCATGTCTCGCTGCACTTGCTTGCTCCTGTGTGGCGAAATGTCGATGTTCCACTCCCGCATAACTTCTATCGCCGTTCTGCTTGCCTGCATACCGGGCATCGCCGCAATACCCGCAGACGCGACTTCAAACCCGGCGCCATCATTTACCCTGTGCCGCAACAAGTATTCAGCCATAGGACTGCGGCACACATTACCGGTACAGACAAAAAGTATACTTTCTTTCTTCATTTTATTATCCCGTGTGCTGCTCAGGTTCTATCAATAATTCCGCTCACGTAGCGGGGTTAATTAACGTTTCATTTTACCGTACCGTCTATGCCGCCCTTGCGGTTCTCCAAAGCGCGCAACCCGAGCAGGATGTCAAAGGCCCTGCCCATTACAGGGTCGCCTTCTGTTAGCCTCATCAGGAACCTGTCAAGCTTCTCCTTCTTCGATACCTTCTCCTTTTCGGATTCCGACGGGAACTTGCCGCGCCCGGCGTCGGCTGGATCACTCACAATAATATCCGGCTGAACACCACCGGGATCAAATTTCACACCCGAAGCAAAAACTACCCTTTTTGTTGCAATATATAACTCCGCCTCTTCTGAGAGACTGATTGTCTCCCGTATCGCCGCATCTCCCTGGGTCGGGCGGCCCATAACAAGGCATCGCTTTCGGCCCTTCATGGCAGCCGTAAAAAATTCCGAGGCGCTCCGTGTGTTTTCGTCCACGAGAATTATCAGGGGTATTTCAAACCCAGTTGTACCGGTTTGCGCAGTAACGTGCGATTCCAACACTTTGTCGTGACTGTCTTTGACTTTGAAAAGCTGTGTTCCTTGTTGAAGAAATACTCCCGAAACACTGTCTATCGCCTCGAGATCAGCGCCGCCCGCCCCCCTGAGATCCATTATCATACCTGCGGCGTCTTTGTCATAAAGCGCAGCTAATGACTCCGTAACCGCCACCCAATCGCCATAGAATCCGGCAAGTTCTATGTGCCTGATTCCTTCGGGCCATTTGTTGGTCGCAATGACCGAGGTTTTCTCTTCCCTGTCCTTCCTAGAGGTCACGGACACTATGCGGGCTTTCGGATCGACAGCAGTGATCATCGCCTGCAAAGCTGCTTCCGCAAGCTCCTCGCGGTCATACGCTATGTTTTCCCTGTCCAGAACGGAATATATCTCGTCGGGATCTACCGCCGCAACGGCCTCACAGACTGAAACAAAAGGCAGTGTCATCAAAAAACCAACCGCAATGACGCAGCCAACTTCTCTACCGGCGTATGTCATAATGTTTCCAGGTCTCGCGCCACCGTATCGTTCCCTTTTTTGACCTTCTGTTTCAGAGAGCCCTTGTATACCGAAAGCCTGACCGCAAGGTCTTCATCATACAAAGCAAGAATCTGTGCAGCAAAAACGGCGGCATTGACAGGCCCTGCGCTGCCGAGAGTCACTGTGGCAACGGGTATTCCCGAAGGCATCTGTACCGTCGACAACAGGGAATCCAAACCGTTCAATGCCCCTCCCTTGACAGGGATGCCTATCACAGGAATTGTCGTGTGCGCGGCTATCACGCCCGCAAGGTGCGCCGCACCGCCTGCGGCAGCCATTATCACCTTTATGCCTTGTTCAGCCGCACCGGAGGCAAAGTTCGCAGCTTCTTCCGGAGTACGGTGCGCAGAAAGGACCTTAACTTCAAAATCTATTCCAAATTCCTTTAGAACCTGTACACCCCTCTTAACCAAAGGCCAGTCAGAATCACTGCCCATCAAAACCGCAACTTTTCCATTTCCTTCATTCATAGCACATCACCCCTTTTCAGGCTTCAGTCCAATACTTTCTTCGCAATATCAGTTCTATAATGCATCCCCTCAAAATCAATCTTACCGACAGCCCGATATGCCAGATCTACAGCGCCTTTCAGATCCGTTGCAGAGGCAGTTACGCCCAGCACCCGGCCGCCTGATGTCACAACCGTATCGCGGTCTGTCTTCGTTCCGGCATGGAAAACAACCACGTTTTCCATTTTACTCGCCTCCTGAAGTCCACGGATCTCTTTGCCCTTCTCATACGGACCCGGATATCCGCCCGACGCAAGAACCACACAAACCCTGTGGACACTTTTCCATTTAAGAAGGTGCCTGGAAAGCGTCCCATTTCCGCACGCCTCAAGGGCGGGGAGCAAGTCGCCATCTATTCCGGGAATCACAACCTGGGTTTCGGGATCGCCGAACCGGCAGTTGAATTCAAGGACGCTAACGCCTCCTTCGTTCAATATCAGACCCGCATAAAGAACTCCACGGTATTTAATGCCGCGTCTCTCGAATTCAGCAAGAGCGTTTTCAAAAATCTCCGCACGTATGACCGGCCACATATCTTCGGATATCACCGGCGTAGGCGAATAAGCGCCCATTCCACCGGTGTTTGGCCCCTTGTCTTTATCATAGGCCCGTTTGTGATCCTGGGAAGAATCCAGAATCGTGTAGTTCTGCCCGTCCACAAGGGCAAGCACTGATGCTTCGCTGCCCGCTAAACAATCTTCAACAACCACACGTTCCCCGGCAGTTCCAAACGCCTTTTCAACCATGGTTGTGTTGAGCGCTTTTTCTGCCTCTTCAAGCGATTTGCATACAAAAACACCCTTCCCGGCAGCCAGCCCGTCGGCCTTAACAACAATGGGCGCGCCCTTCAACCTGATGTAATCCATGGCGGCCGAAGAATCTTCAAACACTTTGAATTCAGCAGTCGGAACTCCGGCCGCCTTCATGAATTCCTTGGCAAATACTTTGCTGCCCTCAATCATGGCTCCATCTTTTGAAGGACCGAAAACAGGCAGCCCATGCTCTGAAAAAATATCGCTTATACCCGCGCACAAAGGCGCTTCGGGCCCCACCACAGTAAGATCAGGCCTGTTTGCCTTTGCCCATTCCAGGAGTTCGCCCACGGATTCCCCGCTTATGCCAACGTTCGTCCCGTGCAAAGCCGTACCGGCATTGCCGGGAGCGCTGAAAATTTCCGGCTTTGATGAATCCTGAGAAAGTTTCCACGCGAGAGTATGCTCACGCCCGCCGCTGCCTATAACAAGTATTTTCATAATGCCTATCAGACTACCCGAATTTCAGCGCCAGTCAATAAGATCCAGATAGACATGCTGCAATCTGGCGTTTTGCAAATTCGTGCCGTCGCAGTGGGGCTATCCGAGCTCGCAGCAGGAATTCTGCGAGATGTGCGGGATAGTGGTTGATATCTTCATGCCTATTGTCTTACTGTTTTAAATCTTTTACAGAAGTCAAAAATTGAACATTATCAAAAAAATCGGAGTAAGATAAAATGAAAGATTTGCTCAGATATTCGGCGCTGTTGCTGGTGCTGCTCAATCCTTTTCTTCTGATAATCTATCTAATTGATGTCGTTCAGAAGATAGACCGCAAAAAATTTACAAGAATACTCATACAAGCCGGACTTATTGCCATGACTGTTTTCTGGTTCTTTGTGGTTCTTGGCGACGCTGTTTTTTCTGATATTCTTCATGCTGAATTCGCGTCGTTCCAAATCTTCGGCGGCATCATTTTCCTTGTGATCGGATTACAATTTGTTTTTCGCGGGCCTACTGCAATCACAATGCTCCGGGGAGAGTCTGAAAATCTCGCCGGGGCAATCGCTGTGCCTATTCTTGTCGGACCGGGCACGATCAGCGCAAGCGTCATCATCGGCAACCAGTATGATCCTTTGCCGGCATGTGCCCTGGTATCTGCCGCTGTGATTGTATCAGTGCTCATCATGATCGGGCTCAAAACGTTGCACGACTATGTGCGCCCGAAACGTGAGCCCTTGATTGAAAGGTATATAGAAATTGTCGGACGTATAATGGCGCTTTTAGTCGGCACCGTGTCCATCGAGATGATCATGCAGGGCATCAGAAGCTGGGCGGGCAAATTCTGAAGTTCAAAAGTGGTCCTATCGTAAGATTTTCTATATTAGTGGTCTAACCTGATCTATTCATGAAAAGCGCCAGGCAGGTTGTAAGTTGTCAGGTTGAAACAATATGACAGAAATAAAACAACAGCAGATTGCCCAGGCTCTCAAAGACGTGTTCGGTTTTCATTCCTTCCTGTCCAATCAGGAAGAGATAGTCAAAGCGATCCTTGCTAAACAGGACGCCTTTGTGGTTATGCCGACCGGAGGCGGCAAGTCCCTCTGCTACCAGCTCCCGGCACATATAATAGACGGGACCTGCATGGTAATCAGCCCGCTGATATCCCTTATGAAAGACCAGGTGGACGCGGCCATCGCCAACGGCCTGCGTGCGTCTTTTCTCAACAGCTCGCTTTCAGCCTCCACGAAACGCGAAGTCAGACGCGAACTTACCGCCGGTAAACTGGATCTGATCTATGTTTCCCCGGAACGCTTTGCAATGGAAGAGTTTCTTGC
>CAYSRM010000026.1:0-19368 GCA_964433435.1 uncultured Victivallales bacterium | reverse complement strand
GCTAATGAACACGAATTAATGCAAGGACTGCGGATGGAATGAAATACTACGCCCACCCGCACCCCCACAGCAACACTTTCCACGCCCTTCCGCCGGATGGCGGACAGACAGCTACGAAATCCTGTGAGATATGCGGGCTACGAGATATGGCCGAATGGCGCTTTGATTTTCCTCTTCAGTTTCTTAATGAACAGCCACGTTCAGATTACGCAATAGGTGTAAGTTTTTGTGATACGGTGTATAAAATAGCGTTCCGCAGTGCGAAAGCAACTGCCGCAGCGTTTTGCAGCTTGCTGTGGTCGTAAGAGGAGCGGACGCTGTGTAGCGGTATTAGGGCGCGTAACAAGTCGGAAAGTAAGATAAGCAATGAATACGGCAAACGAGAAGAAACTCGCGGCACGAGCGACGACGCTTGGCAACAGCGCTGACAGACAGGCTTTTTCCGAACTGAAAGAGATGACGGGTTCTGAATCGCCGCTTGTTCGCCGACTGGCGGCATCTGCGATTGGCAAGTTGGCCGGCATTGTGCCGGCTGAGCTGGCGGTGCCGGTCTTGCGGCCATTACTTGCCGACGATCATCCGCAGGTTCGGCAATACACGGCAAAAGCGCTTGCTGCATTTGGTACGCATGCGAAGGAAGCGCTTCATGATCTGCGCGACATGCTGCGAAATCCCGGCGAGAAGGACTACGTGAAAAGAAGTGTAACCACCGCCGGTAAAACAATCCGCGCTGCTGTTGAAATAGAAGAACAGGCAACGGCGCATTTCTGTCGGCGGTGTAACGTCAAGGTCAATGCAGATGAATACGCCCGCAGTATGCGTGCTTTTGAGCGCACTTTCTGTGACAAGTGCTTTGACGAAGTATATCTGGAGCGGCGCAATTTCGACACGAAGGTGGAGCTGCACAAGGAGATACGAACGGCTGACGGCACCCTTGTTCAGTCCGATGGCGAGAAACGTATAGCAAATTGGTTGAGCAAAGAAGACATTAAGTATCGGTATGATGAACGCATAAGAATTGTGCAAGGCTATGCCATACGGCCCGACTTCTATTTGCCGGAGTTTGATGTGTATATCGAGTACTGGGGCATGGACACGACAGACTACAAGATTGGTATGCTGAAGAAACGGAAGTTGTATCAGCAGGAGGGAAAGCGGCTAATATCAATTTACAGGGAAGACAAAGAGCATATCGAAGTTATTCTCTCTCGAAAACTAAGCACCGATAAGCTTGAGGAGCAATCGCCTGACTCCTTTTGCTATGCGCTAAGGCAGACGGGAAGGAGTAATTGATGGCAAACACGCAAAACAAAGACAAAAACTTCGCCATTTACACAGTGCGGCCCACACACCCTTTTCCCCACGCATGTGGGGATGATCCGTAGATTGGGATTATATATCTAGATATCAAACACTTTTCCCCACGCGTGTGGGGATGATCCGCAAAAATGGCGTTTGTAATTTCAAATGAAGGCTCGACAGACCGGTGTTTCATATATAAAATCTCAATATTGTTCAGACTGTTGCGTAGGAGGAAGTGTATTAAGAAAACCAGCACAAATTCCATCAACGCAAAAAACGCTTTTACTCTAGTCGAAATCATGATTGTTGTGGCGATCATCGGCGTTCTGTCCGCCCTCGCGGGAATATCACTTCAGAAGGCCCGCCAGCATACCCGAAGCACAATTGTGGCAAACGATTTTACACAACTTTACAATGCTTTCAAATTGCACAACATGAACAACACCTCCTGGCCGACCAACAGAAGCGCAGGAGTCATTCCCGACGAAACGCGCGATTACCTTCCCAGACAGTTTCAGTGGTCTGAACCGACCTGCCTGGGCGGAACATGGAAATGGGACGGACCGGGCTGTGAAGCAGGTTTCACCGCCGGGATTACCCTTATAGAACCAAACTGCCCTCGCTATCTGTTCAAGAACATAGATCGAATCCTGGACAATGGCGACTTGTCTACCGGCGACTTCCAAAAAAACATTTCCGGAAAGGGAAAAAGCTTCACCTATGTCCTGGAATGGTGAAGGTCACTTCCGTCTCAAGCGCCGTACAAATATCCTGCTTACCGTCCAGAATTCCTCCGGACACAAAACTCTGATACCGGCGCCGTAGATAGCTACTCCCACAACGATAGACACCCCCACAGAAGCAAGCTGGGCAATTTTCTCCGGCCACGCCAGGGGAGCCAGGGTTGCCCGGAGAAACAGGTGAATAAAGTGAACAGCAAAGGCCATGGCCAGCGCAACAATGAGCATTATCGCAGCCTTTCTGAAAACCGACGCCCAACCCGGAGAGCCTGCCTTGCGATGAAAAATACAGCCCAGACACAGGCAGTTTACCACGCTGGCCAACACCGTTGCCATTGCCAGACCGGCATGCCTGTATCCCTGGGGCCAGGTTGCAATAAATGTAAGATTCAAAATGAAATTCAGAATAACCACAGGTATCCCTACCTTGATTGGCGTAAGAGTATCCTTCATCGAATAAAATGCCGGAGCCAGCACCTTGAAGGCCCCAAAAGCAACAAGACCGGGAGCGTAGAACATTAATGCCCGGGAAGTAAGCACAGCCGAACTTGAATCAAACCGCCCGTATTCCCACTTGAAGGCAAGCTCAATTATAGGGAACGCAAGCGCTGCCAGTCCGGCAGCCGCAGGGATCATAACAAGAAAAAGACTGCGCAACGCAAGTCCCATGGTCTGTCTTATCTTCTCAATATTTCCCCTGGCTGCGCTGCGGGAAAATGAAGGCATTAACACCGTTCCCAGGGCCGTGGCAAACACGCCCAGGGGCAGGTAAATCAGTCGCTCTGCATAAGTAAGGGCGGCAGGAGCCCATTCCCCCACAAACAACGCCAACACGCCGTCGACCAGGACATTAAGTTGCAGAATGCCCATGCCCAGGGCCGCCGGCCCCATCAACGTAAGCATTTTTCTTATACGTTTATCATGCCAGTCCAGGCCGAATTGCGGACGAATCCCGACCCGCAAAAGCGCAGGGATCTGCACCGCAAGCTGAATCACGCCCGCGGCAATGATGCCCCAGGCAATGCCGTTTATCTGACGCCGGGGATCATCTCCCAGTCGCGGAGAGACAAAAACAAGAACAAGAATCCAAACAACATTCAGCAAGGCCGGGGTAAACGCGGGAACAGAGAAATGCCGGAAGGTGTTAAGGATAGCCATACACAGAGCAACCAGACATATGAAGAACATGTAAGGGAACATTATCTGCAAAAGCCGGAGAACAGCCATTGCCCTCTGGTCGGGAACTTCGATAAAAATCGCAATAGTTACCGCCGCAACAACGGCGGCCACTATCAAGGCGAGTATCAATGCCATCATACTCAAAACTCTGCCGGCAAGCCTGTTGGCGCCTTCCATGCCCTCTTGTTCTAATGCGTCTGAAAAAACAGGAATAAATGCGGCAGAAAGCGCGCCTTCACCAAACAAACGCCTGAAGAGATTCGGAATTCGGAAAGCAACATCAAATGCAGACTTCGCCAGCGTAGTCCCGAAAACCACAGCCATCAGGATCTCTCTCACAAAGCCAAGCACCCGGCTTAAGGCAGTATACCCGCTTACAACCGCCGAAGATCGCAATATCGAATGCTTATCATCTGATGACATCTGTGAGCTATATCCTGTTTCAGTTTCGGCCAGGCAGGTAAGCCTCCACGGCCCGAAGCACTTCTGTGGGACCTATCGACCGCATTGCCGCAATTGCATCAGGGCAATCCTTCCCGATATCCCTGTTGTGATCCACGTCTCTGGCTGCAATCACAGTATGCCCCGAACCTGCAGGAGCAGTTTTGACAGGGTCGGTCATGCCGAAAACAGCAACTACCGGAGTTCCAACCGCAGCAGCCAGATGCATACCTCCGCTGTCATTGCACACTACAACCCGGCAGCGACCAAGCAAAGCCGCCAGCTCGGCGAGTGAGGTTTTGCCGGACAAATCCCGGGCATTTTCAATCGCGGAGGCAACCCGGCCGCAAAGCTCCCGCTCATTATCCAGCCCGAATACCAGTACTTTCGCCCCGGCATTCTTTTCAAGTTGCCGCCCGAGTTCAATCCAGTAGTCAGCCGGCCACTGCTTGGCAGGACCGAACGCCGCCCCGGGCATGAACCCCACAATCTCTCCGCCATTGCCGGGCATCAAAGCCATGGCGCTCTTTTCCGCGGAAGCAGGAATGTAAAGGTTTGGAGGCGCCTTCTCCTGTTGGCCGCCGGATTCAAGACCAAGAAGAGCAAAATATTCACCCGACTGGTGTTCTTCGCGGCTCAGCCGATCCTTTCGGACAACATCGGTCAACATCCATGCGCGGCAATGTCCAACGCTTCCCACGCGCCTGGGGATGCCGGCAAGAAAAGGAATCAGCGCCGAACGAAAAGAATTGAGGAACACGTAAGCAGTGTCAAATTTTTCTCTTTTCACTCGCAGCGCCGCCGCCAGAGTTCCCATGGCTGCGTTGTCGAAACGCTCCACATTGTCTACCTGCGGGCACATTCCCCACAAATCAGCAAGCCCTGACTTTACCAGGATACTGACCCTGCAATCCCGGTTGGCTCTCTTGAAAGCCTCAACCCCCGGCATACACATAATGTTATCGCCCAGCCAGTTGGGAGCGCATATCAAAGCATTTCTGCATTCTTTCATGTGAAAGTTTCCACGACTGGTTCAAACATGTCGAAAACATATTCTGTTGATACATTGATGAAAGTCCTCTGTACCGCTCAAAATCTCAATATCTACCCGTAAAAAGTATATTGGCACATCGCAACGGTCGAGCCGCGGAAATCTGACCGCGTCCTTCTCCGTAGTAAGGATTGCCTCGGCTCCTTCCTTCCGGCTCCTGTTGATAATATCTATTATCTCCTGCTGGGAGTACCTGTGATGATCCGCAAATCTCTTTTTCATCACAATTTGGACTCCTCTTCGTTCAAGCTCCCCCTCGAAAGCGCCCGGCACTGCTATACCCGACACTACAGATACCTTGCGATTCTTCAGAAAGTCCAAACTCTTTCGTTCCGAACTGAAAACATTCGAGAGATATCGCGCGCTATGCGTACACTCTACTATTTCCGCGCCCGGATTGAGCCGCCGCAGCCTTGCCCTCAGCGCTTCGCTGTCATTTCCATCCGATTTTGTTATAAATATGAAATCAGCTCTTTTGACGTTTTTTATGGATTCCCGAAGTATTCCTCGTGGAATCACATATTCGTTGCCGAACGGATTCGTCTTATCAACAAGCAGAATCTCAAGCCTGTGCTTTAAAGCCATATACTGAAAACCATCGTCAAGAATAAGCGTATCACAGTTCAGCTTATTGATCGCGTACCTGCCGCTCTTGACCCTGTCCTTATCCACCAGCACCGCCACTTCAGGAAGATTTGATGCCAGCATGTAAGGTTCATCCCCGCTCATTTCGGAGTCAAGCAGCAGCGTTTTCCCATCCGAGACAACTCTCGGCTCTGCGCGGAGGTGAACAAAGGTCAAACGATCAGTTATCCTTCTGAGAAGCGAGGGCTTTGATTTTTTGTAGCCCCGGCTCAATATCGCAATCTTGCGTCCCTGCTTGTTCAATTCCCGCGAAAACACCTCGACAACAGGTGTTTTGCCCGTGCCGCCTACCGTCAGGTTCCCAACACTGATAACCTGGCAGCCGAGAGTGTGGTGACGGAATATGCCTTTGCGATAAAGGAACAGCCGCAACTGCATAAGAGTTCTGTAAATAAAAGATAGATTCTTAAGAAAAAACAGTATAACGCGAACACTTTTGCTGCGGTCCCTTGTGTCGGCAGGACATTCTATAAGCCCTACAATAAACCTCTCGACTGCGTCAAATCTGTTTATCTTCATGACCATCTTCTCTTAACCCAGACGCGAACAATGTTAGCCTGTATTGATTGCACAATGCACGAATAATCCGGGCCCGGGGTACTGAGGGTGCGAGCGGATGAAGAACTACGGCGATTCTTCCTTTGCCTTGCGCCTTTGCATGCCCATTTGCACCACAGCAATAAGCTGGCTCGTGGTCCAGTAAAGGATCAATCCCGCCGGCATATTGTAGAAAAAGACAAGCAGGAACACGGGCATAAATGCCATCATCTTTTGCTGCTGAGAATCTCCTGCCGTCGGCGTCAGCCGCTGTTGAGCAAAGGTCACTGCAGTCATCAGCAGAGGCAGAATATTCAAAGAATCCCACCCGATAATCGGTATGGCAAAGCCAAAATCCAGAAGTCTTTCAGGTTCGCTGAGGTCACTGATCCACAGAAAACCGGCAAATCGAAGTTCAACCGCGCTTCTGAGCATGGTAAACAGCGCAATAAATACGGGTATTTGAACCAGTATCGGCAGACATCCGGCTGCAGGATTAACCTTGTGCTCCTTGTAAAGGGCCATGACCTCCTGGTTCATCTTCTGGGGCTTGTCTTTGTATTTCTCTCTGATCTCCGAAACGAGGGGTTGAATCTTCTGCATCTTCTTCATGCTCTCAGTGCTCTTATGCGTAATAGGCCAGAATACCACCCGGACAATAACCGTCAGGATAATTATGGCGATGCCATAGTTATGAAACAAACCGTTAATCTTGTTCAGCACAACAAGCAGCAACTCACAGATCGGCCGGAAAAAACCGAACTCCATGATTCTCTTCTGCTGAGAATTGAAACTTTTCAATATGTCAAACTTCTTGGGTCCGACATAGTAGGTGTATTTCCGGGTAATCTGCTCACCAGAGTCAAGCGACAGGGGGTGAGTCTTTACTGCGGCATAAACTTTTTTCAACTGAGCCGAGCCTACCCACGTGTCCGGTATATCCGGATCCTCCGAATCGAGAACATGACGCATTGCTTTTACAACAAAACCGCCGCCTGTTTCCGTCTCCGGATCGAGTATCTGAACAAAAAACTTGTTCTTCGGCGCAATCCAGTCGGCAGCATCATCGATTTCAACCTCGATACTCCGGGGCAGCATCTCATCCGGAGAACCTCTAAACGCGGCGCATCCGCCGGAAGCGCCGCCACCCCTGAAACGGTCTGTAAGGCTCGCCTTGTTCCCCTCAGGGCCCTTCTTAGCCCAATGTATAACATTCTCACCGCCTACTTCGGATAAAGTGTCGATGCCGAGATAAGTCATCCTGGTCATAGCCTTGGTCTCAACAGGGGTCATGGGACCAGTCGCTACCTGATAGGACGGCACATCCAACGTTGCACCGGACCTGTTTTTCAACACGTCCTCTACAGAAAAGTTATAGCCGTCTACAGAACGAATCGTCCTCTCGAACAGCAACCCGTAGTCAGTTTCTCTCCGGATAATAAGGCCTTCTCTATCGACGGTCCTTTCAATCTCGAAATCGTAGTTTGTTGTCAACCCGCTGATGCCCGAAAGCGAAAGCGCAGGCAATGTCCGAAGATCAAGCTCCAATACCGGGCTGTCCTCGTCCGTGGATTCCCGGTACCTGGTAAGATCCACGCACTTAATCGCGCCACCCCAGGAACTTACTGTCATGCGGATGGCTGATGTCTCAAAAGTGACTTCCTTTTCCGGTAACTCCGGCCTGGGCTGTTCAAGTTTTTTTTCTTCCTCATCTGAGGCTTCTAACGTTGTTTCGGGCACTTCCGTTTCTGTCTCTATTTCTGCATCATTTTCAGTTACTGATTCTGTTTCCGTTTCGGAAGCCGCCGATGCCGACTCAAGTGTTGCCTGCTTTTTTTCTTCCGGCACCGGTTCATCCCGACTGCCTACATGCTGACTTTCTTCGGACCGGCTGCCGTGACGGCGCGGGGCCTGGCGCTGTCCCTGCTGAGCAATGTACATCCATGCCAGAAGTATCAGCGAAAGCGCCACAACTGTCGCTATTTCAAGTTTGTTCATATTCTGTTATCCACCTGCAAACCATTATTTTTTCTTAAACAGGAAAAATTTTTTCGTTTCCGATATGTCGGGGAACAGGATCGTATCCCCCCGGATGCAAAGGATGGCACTTCAGTATCCTCTTAACTCCCAGCCAGAGGCCGCAAATGCATCCGTGCTCTCGCAACGCTTCCTCGCAGTATACCGAACAAGAGGGGTAGAATCTGCAACAGTCGCCTAAAAAAGGCGACACTACTGCGCGATAGACTCGAATGATACCTGTTAACAGAAAAGCAACGGGATTCTTCAAAATATCTTTCCTTAAAATTTTATCACTTTCATGAAATGCGGAGAGCTCCGGCTTTTTCCGCGAGCCTGACAAGCTCGTCACGAACCACCCCACATTTGACCTGAAGGATGGGTTTTCTTCCAACCATCAGTATATCAGTACCCCTTGCAAACCGGAGTTGCTCAAGACGGAATGACTCCCGCAACAACCGTTTCACACGCGAACGATCAACCGATCTCGGGAAACTCTTTTTTCCGGCAATGACCGCAGCCCGTACCGTTTCGTGATCAGCCCTCATGACCCACAATATCATGAAACGCCCTGCCTGCTTTGCCCCTTTTCGGAATAATGCGTCAATATCGCCTGATTCAGTTATGCGTCTGGTTCGGGGCAAACTGTAGACTTGTGACCCGGCATCAGCCCCGGAACGAGGTTCAGCACCTTCTCCCGATGAAAAACCGCATCCGCGCATACGAACGGTTCCTTCAGGCTGAAAGTCGCTTGCGGCCTTTGCGTCTTCTGTTGGCGATCACCTGTCGACCGCCTCTAGTCGCCATCCTGGCCCTGAAGCCTATCTTCCTTTTTCTCTTTATTGTTGACGGCTGATAAGTTCTTTTCATTTTCTTACTCGCTTTTTAATAAGGTTATCCCAACGCGTAAAATGGCACGCTACCGTATCATTTCTTTCGGTCTTGTCAAGTGACAGACAACTGAATTCCAAGAAGAATCAGACAAATACCATGCCACCGGGGTGTCCGGATCATCTCAAAGTCTTGCTGACCACGGCTTCGGCAATGGAACGGCCATCCGACAGAATAGGCGCCTCCCGGGGACGCCAGCCTCTCCTTTTTGCGGTTGCTATCAGATAATGCCCCCTGGTCAAAAACAGCAGGAAATCCAGCTGATAAGCCACCTTGTAACAAATTCCCGCCACCTTATAAAGCCGGTCAGGAAATGCCGGACTTTCTCCGCCTTTTTTCTTCTGGGCCCTCAGTTCACAAAACGCAACAATGCTCTCTATCATAGATACAAAAAAACGGGAATATGACCTCACCAGGTGCACGTCGAAACCGGTTTTAAGAATACTGAACAACTCTGGTTCGGTAAACCCGTTCCTTTGCAGTCCCCTTTTTTCAGGCGACATACCCAGTGCCTTGTCTATCAATTGGGTGAGTCCGGCCTTCTTAGCATGACGGGCATGAATAATAAGCCTTCCGTCGGGATTAAGAGCTTTGTGACATTCGGCAACAAATTCACGCGGATTCTCGATCTTCTCCAGGTAATTGTCTATCACCACCACATCGAAAATCTTCTCGTTAAACGGCAAATGCCCGTCTTCCATCTCATGTACGTTCTCTTCAAGAGCCTCGCTTAAACATTCCTTCCTTTCTCTGCCGGAAACCACTGTGTGCCAGTCTTCCCCTTCCCTCCTCAGGTGATAGCTCACCATGCAGTTCGACGCACCTGTATCAAGACAGGCGCCTCCCTCGACAGAGCCAATCGCCTTCCTGAGCTCATAGACCTTCATCTGCAGCGGTAAAGATCGCATGAAGATATAATTCTCCCGCTCTACCATGGCGCCAGCTTCGCTGTTCCGATCTTGAATCGTCGAATTCATAATTGAAAACTATAGCAACAAAAACCATATCAGCACAAGCCCCGCTTTCCCTTTTCAAAGGTTTGCAAAAAACACTGACCTGATCTATTCATCAACTATCCAGAGCTATACCGAATTTTTGAGGTTTGAAACACACCCAAACCGCGCCCTTCTCTAGTTCCCCGGCCCCCAGCATCCAGCATCCAGCATCCAGCATCCAGAGACCAGCATCCACCCCCCAAGATATCGTATTGATCTTATTCATTCTGTGTAATATCATGTTTTTTATATAAAAGCTGATAACATCAATCTTTGAACAATACCGGCAAGTTTAAGACCATGAGCCAAACCTGGCGGATAACAGGCGGAAAAGTTGTCGACCCCCTCAGCGGCAGTGCGGCAATACAGGATATTTACGTCGAAAACGGCGTCATTACAGATGCTGGCCACTTAATGTCGCCAGACATACACACAATAGACGCTGAGGATATGACGATCGTTCCCGGGTTTATAGACCTGCATGTGCATTTCCGGGAACCTGGGCAGACAGAAGCCGAAGACATACAATCAGGCTCCCGCGCCGCGGCAAAAGGCGGCTTCACCACTGTAGTAACAATGCCCAATACTATCCCGCCCGTCGACTCAGGCCGCCTCATTACAGAATCCATTTCAAAAGCAAATGCGGCAGGATTCGTTCGCCTCAAACCCGCAGGCTGCATCACCAGGCACAGAAAAGGAAAACATATTGCCGGTCTGTCGGAAATGGCGGCGGCAGGCGCTGCGGCGTTCACCGACGACGGAGCAACGGTTCGAGATACATCGATAATGAAGGCCGCCATGGAAGAATGCCACCGGCTCTGCATTCCAATTTTCGACCACGCGCTCGATCCGGAGCTCGCAGGAAATGGCGTGATGCACAAAGGATCCGCGTCAAGACACCTCTCCCTGCCCGGCATTCCAGCCGAAGCGGAAACATCCATCGTCCAACGCGACATAAGCCTGGCGGCTCGAACAGAGTGCAGAATCCATCTACAACATCTCTCCGCCCTGGGCTCCGTCGATCTCCTCGAAAAAGCGCGCAGCCAAGGGCTGCCTGTAACAGGAGAAGCGACACCCCACCACTTGTGCCTCACTGATCGGGACATAGATGCGGGGAACCCGAATTATAAAATGAATCCGCCGCTGCGCACAGAACAAGACCGCTTGCGTCTGGTGGAAGGGCTAGCCGAAAATGTGATTACCATTCTTGCCACAGACCACGCTCCTCACACAGCGGCCCCCGGACATAATAGCTTCCTGGATGCTCCTTTCGGAGTTACGGGCCTGGAAACGGCGGTAGGCATAACCTATTCGGCCCTGGTTAAGAACGGCCCCCTCTCCCTCGCCGATTGGGTTCGCAAATGGACTACGGGTCCGGCTGCAGTTCTGGGAATGAAGTGCCCCGGACTCCGGCAAGGCTATTCCGCAGACCTCACAATTCTGGACCTTGAAAATGAATACACTATTGAACCTTCGACATTTCTCTCAAAATCTTCAAACACGCCTTTTACAGGTAGAAAAGTCACAGGAAAATCCGTGCTGACCATGATGAACGGCAAAATAACATGGAAAGATGAGTCAGTTCGCATAGACGGACCCGAAACACGACATCCACTGGACTGATTTTTCCACCACTGGAATTTATTGACACATTGCCGAGGTTAACTCACTATAACCGCATAGCCTGTCGGGAGGACCTTATGGCGCAACTTACTGTTATTACGGGAAACCTGGAGGGACAGAGTTTCCAATTGAAAGAAGGACAAACCACAATCGGCCGTAAACCAGATTGTGACGTTCATCTTGACGACCCTTCCGTTTCAGGACATCACTGCACAATAAACGTCGAAAACGGCATTTATACGGTAAAAGATTCCGGCTCCACCAATGGTACGCGAATCAACCAGGAAGAGGTACAGGAACGCTCTGTTCAATTCGGTGATATTCTTAACGTAGGTTCTGTAAATCTGAAACTGGAGTCCGGCGATATGCAACCCGGCAGCCTTCAGCCTCCTGAAAACAAGCAACAGCCGGAACAGCCTCAAGTCGCGCAAGCCCCGCCAGACAGCGTGGTTGGCTTCTACAAACGCAGAGACAGAAAAACAATCCGGATCATTATAACTGTTCTGCTTGCACTGATTGCGCTCGCTGCGCTGGCTTGTTTCCTTTTAACGCTTTTTGCCTGAAAACGCCGATTCATTCAAATGCGCAGCTTCTCAATGTCTTCCTGATTGGCTGGCATAACTTCAATCTGCCTTCTGCCCCGCGCTGACCGCATCCGGAGCCTGACAGGACGGTCCGGAGGGCAGTCGCTGTAACGAGCGCATATTGCAGAGGCCTTAAGCACATGCTCCTCGTCGCTGTTTACCGGCAACACCGCAGTTGGCCCGGGAGCTTCCTCGACTTTCAGTATCAGCTCGTAAAGCTCCGCATTCCCTTCGATAACTGCGTTGTCATTTTCGTTTCTGCCCACAATTACCTTAACATTGTCCGCCAGCCGGAAATGCCGTCCATACTTCAACATCTCAATGTTTTTGCGGCCGTGGAGCCCCTCATGTATTTTCAAATCTTCAAGCCGCCTGCAGAAATTCGGCTCTGTCAGCCTGCATCCTCCCGCGGGTGAAGGATAATTCTTAAGGTCATACTTCTCTGCAAGAGCAAACTGCGGTTTTCTGCCCCTCCCTTCAAGCGCAAGCAGCTTGTCCCTCTCAACCAGTCCGGCCAGCTCAGGCTGGGTCATATCAAGCCGCTTAGCGCTCAGCGGACGCAGAATAAAATTGTCATACCCCGACTCGGAAGCCACGATCTTCATGGCATCGCGATTCTGAGACTTCGGTCTCTCATTAAGCACTTCGCCTGTCGCAAGAAAATTGAACCCCTGTTCCTCCATTTTTTCCCCGGCCCTCTTAAGCATAAGCGCATGACAGTCCACGCAAGGATTCATGCAACTGCCAAAACCATGAGAAGGCTTCTCAATAAGCGAAACAATATCGGCCGTGAAGTCACATATTTCAAGAGGCAGATCAAGCCCGACTGATGCCTGCCTCGCGATGTCCGGATCAAAAAAAGGACTGTCAAATACAATGCCGTGTACCTTGATCCCCTGCTCTCTGAGCACGCACACGGCAAGTTGACTGTCCAGCCCGCCGGAAAAAAGAACCAGACACCTTACGCTGTCCTTGTGGAAATTTTCTCTTTGCATTAACCTAATCTTAATAAACAAGATGTCCTCAAAGAAAGCAGAAAAAGAGGATCGTTGCAGGTTGATCGGTTAAGCGTATCCGAGCAAGAAAAACAAATCTACCCACAGATTCCGCGGAAGACGCGCTTTTTCTTCTTTGCACCCTTGCCTTCGCTGGATAGTATGTTATTGAATATTTTGGGTGTATTCAAAAAAAGGAGAAATACAATGGCTGTGATCAATTTTGGAGGAGTCGAAGAAACGGTTGTGACTCGAAAAGAATTTCCTCTCACCAGGGCGCGCCGGGTGTTAAAGAATGAAACCGTAGCTGTTATCGGTTACGGAGTCCAGGGCCCGGCACAGGCGTTAAACATGAAAGACAACGGCATAAACGTCATTGTGGGGCAACGAAAGACCGGCAACGGATGGAAACGGGCCAAAGCGGACGGGTGGAAACCGGGGCAGGACCTTTTCCCTATCGAAGAAGCAGTCGATAAAGGCACTCTTATCCAAATGCTCGTAAGCGACGCGGCTCAGAGAAAAATCTGGCCTGATGTCAAAAAACATCTCCGCGAAGGCGACGCTCTCTATTTCTCCCACGGATTTGCCATCGCATACAGGAAACAGACAAAAATGGACCCGCCCGAGAACGTTGACGTCATAATGATTGCCCCAAAAGGATCCGGAACATCTGTGCGGCGCAACTTCCTTTCCGGGGCCGGCATCAACTCAAGCTACGCGATTTTCCAGGACGCGACAGGACGCGCCGAAGAACGTTGTATCGCCGCCGGTATCGCCATAGGCTCCGGTTATCTGTTCCCAACTACCTTCGAACAGGAGGTCTACAGCGACCTGACAGGAGAGCGCGGTGTGCTTATGGGCGCCCTCGCAGGCATTATGGAGGCGCAGTATCAGACGCTTCGGAGCCACGGTCACACACCGAGCGAAGCCTTCAATGAAACCGTTGAAGAACTCACCCAGAGCCTGATCAGACTGGTAGACGAGAAAGGCATGGACTGGATGTTCGCCAATTGCTCGGCAACGGCTCAGCGCGGCGCCCTGGACTGGAAACCAAAATTCAAAAAGGCAGTTATGCCTGTCTTCCGTGAACTGTATAAATCCGTGCAGTCCGGAAAAGAAACACAGAGGGTGCTCCGGTCGTGCGGACGGAAAGATTACCAGAAACAACTCGACAGGGAACTCTCAGAAATCGGCAACTCGGAGATGTGGCAGGCAGGTAAGGCAGTCCGGAAACTGCGTCCGAAAGGAAAAGCAAAAAAGATGTCATCGCAAGCAAAGGGCACAAAAGGGCGAGCAACCAACTGAAGAGAGCCAACGGTCGGGATCGAACCGACGACCTGAGCATTACGAATGCCCTGCTCTGCCAGCTGAGCTACGTTGGCTTACTGCAACCAAGTCGGAAATCCTACAACGAACCGGTAGTAAGTCAAGGTTTTGCTTAACGCGAAATTATGCTTACCAGAAGCAACTCCAGCAGAGTATCCTGCGGCAAGCCGCTTGTAACCATTCTCGTATGGCATTCTTCCACTTTGTCCCTGCATTCCAGCAACTCGTCCAGGGCATAATTCGATGCCTGCGCAACAAGCAACTTTAATCTGTAGGGATGAATCTTTCGGGGATCCTTGTCGAAATCTTCCGCCAGAATCGCGTCAAATTTGTCAGGTACACTGCCCCAGACATAATCCCGCTCCCGCCTGGACAACCATCCTTTGCCCACCGCTTCTTTCAACACAATAAGCTCTTTGACCCGTTTCTCCAGCCATATTATCAGGGCTACAGGGGATATTCTCTGAAAGACCAGCTGCCGCAGGACACGAACCGCGCCAGCCATGTCACGTTTTCCAAAAGTGTCCGCCATGTCCCAACCGAGCGCCTCGCTTGAAGCGCTGACTACCTCCTTGATATCTTCAGGCTTAACCCGGCGGTCATCGCCCTTATAAACCGAAAGTTTCTGCATCTCTCCGTTTATGAGCCGGATATCAATACCGACCCGATTAACAAACATCTCCAGGAGACGCGGTGATATATCCAGTTCGTTTTCCCTGGCGGCCTGGGACGCTCTCTTCATTATTTCCTTGCGCCCGGCCGCAGTAGCCGATGCGGTTTCAAACTCAGTAACTTTGCCGGCCGCCTTGCATGCCTTATAAAATGAATAACGCTTGTCCACCTTCGGCGCAGTCACGATCAGCGTGGAGTCCCTGGTTTCTCCATTCTTTATCATCCGGGCCAGTTCATTAACCCGTTCTTTAACTGCATCTGTTTTACCGACCCTGTTATCGGTTAGAAACGTCGCGCCTCGCAGCCATACTGTCCGGTTTTTCTGGAAAAGCCCCACCGTACAAATGGCTTCAATACAATTCGCTATCGCCTTAAGCGCCTCTTCTGAATCGTTCGCCGCAGCTTCAATTATGTCAGACTGCAACCTGTCTTCATCACCTGGGAGCAGTTGTCCAAGGATCTGTTTGCCTTGCATATCCGCAAGATATTCGTCGCCAAAAATAAGATGCACCGGTACTTTCATGATATGTACAGACTAGCTCCCATCGCCCTCCCTGGCAAGCACAGAGCCGTATGATCGGAGAACCCGCAAATGTCAGGAATCCAGGTTGCATTTTACTCTGATTAACGTAATATTCCCGATTTGGAGATATTGAACACAAATCAGCCCGGTCCGAAGAACATGGTGCTGGGGAGATACAGTGAAACAAGACGTTTCAAAAGCAAGAACCCGAAAGACGCGTACGCGGCAGAAAAAATCAGTCCGTCGCATAAGGCACAGATCTCCCGAAGAAAACCCGGCTATAGGGCTCCTTATTGCCGCTGCGGTCTGGATAGCAGCCATTCTCCTGACGGGTTTTAATGATTTTCTTGATCTGCCCATAACATTTAACGAAGTCCTGCTCCTCTCAGGCAGCAGTGTTTTTGCCCTGGCAACTCTCTTCGCCACAGGACTGTTCATATACATCACTTGCCCTGAAACTCTTCAGCGCAACAGCACAATAGGCCTTCTGGCTTCCATTCTGCTTGTCTCGCTGGTAGCCGCCAGAACGATCTTGTATTTCTGGGACTTTGCCAACCATCCTCATTTTGAGGTCGTCCTGTTCATGCTGCCCTTTGCCATCGTTCCTCTCATGGCAACGATCATGCTCAACAGTGTTCTTGCCATTGCTGCAGGAGTCTGGGCCACTCTGATTATGGCACTGATGTCTGCCCATACGGTCCCTCATACCGCCAACAGCCTGTTCTCGCTGCTGGTTACCGGCGCCGTCGTTACCGTCATTGCAGCAACAACCGCGAGAAAGATAAAAACACGATCCAAGGTGTTACGCATCGCCTTGGTGGTTGGCATGGCCGAAATAACATGCGTTCTCGGTTTCACTGCGCTAAACTGGCGCACCACCGATATTACGCTTGTGTTGCACATGGCAGGTTCATGCGTCCTGAGTGCATTCTTTTCAGCCTTGCTGGCGCTTCTGATCATGCCTATGTTCGAAAGTCTTTTCAAAGTTACCACAAACATAACACTGCTCGAACTCTCCGACCTGAGCCATCCTCTCCTGCAGAGACTTGCGATTGAAGCGCCGGGAACCTACCATCACAGCTTGGTGGTGGCCAACCTCAGCCAGGCGGCTGCAGATGAAATAGGCGCAAATCCCCTGCTTGCCAGAGTATCGGCATATTTCCATGATGTCGGCAAACTTACCAAGCCCGGGCTCTTTGCCGAAAATATCAGCCTTCATGACAATCCCCACGATAATCTATCCCCCAGCATGAGTACGCTTGTAATAACTTCGCACGTAAAGGAGGGTCTCAGCCTGGCAATGCTATACAAAATACCCGGCATTGTACGCAAAGCAATCAGGGAACACCACGGCACCAGCGTTCTTTCCTTCTTCCACCACAAAGCCAAAGAACAACTTGAGCTTGTAATTGACGACAAGAGACCCCAGACATCGGATCGCCGCAAAGTTGACGAGAGAGATTTCCGGTATTCCGGCCCGAAGCCTTCCGATAGAGAGTCGGCAATCATATGCCTTGCCGATGCGATTGAAGCGGCCTCCCGCTCCCTGGAAAAACCCACCCCCGCCCACATAGAAGACCTGGTCGACGATATAGTAAAACAGAGAATACTTGACGGACAACTTGACGAAAGCGGACTTAAGATCTCAGATCTTAAACAAATAAAGAGAGCGTTCGTATTTACGCTAACAAACATGATGCATGCCAGAATGCCATACCCAAAAGATGAAAATACAGATAAACAACAACCAGCAAATTCGAAGAGTGAACGGCAGAAAAACAAAGGAACTACTCGCGTTCCTGGTGAACAAAACGGGAATCCTGGAAAGCGATAGCGGATACAGCGAATTTTCTGTATTCTTTACCGACAACTCCGGGATCCGTGGAATCAACCAGAAACTTCTCAACTCCGCCGAAACCACGGACGTTATTTGCCACGAATACAATCCTATGCCCGGAGAAAAACAACGAACGGCGGAAATTATAGTAAATGTCGAAAAAGCGGTACTGGAAGCATCCAGAAACCGGAAGCTTGAGGAATCCGGCGAAATAGCGCTGTATTTGGCTCACGCCTGCAATCATTTGAGCGGAAGGGATGACAAAACCCCGTCACAGAGGAAGTCAATGAGAAGACGCGAATTATCCTGGCTGCGGGAAGCCCGCGACAAAAAGCTCCTTGCCGGTCTTATCAGGAAAAACTGACCTGGATTGAAAATGAGCGCCCAGATTGAAAAAACTGAAGCCATCGCGCTCAATATCGCGCCCTATTCCCAAAGCTCCCATATCGTGACATGGATTACCCCCGGCTTCGGCCGGCTTGCAACGCTTGTTAAAGGAGCATGCCGCCCGAAAAGCTGGTTTTTAGGCCAGTACGATCTTTTTTATTCCTGTGAACTCCTGTTTTATCACAGGACCCGAAACGGACTGCATCCGGCAAAAGAATGCGCCCCTTTGAAAAGGCGGGATCAACTGCGCCACGACTGGCGTGCATGTATCATGGCATCCTATATCTGCGGACTTGTCCGTCAGACTTCCAGCGAAGAGTCAGCGCAGACTGCGCTTTTCAACCTGCTGGACATAACCCTTGATGTCCTCGCCAATAAAGGCGTTTCGGCACAATGCATCACATGGTTTGAGCTGCGTCTGCTGGATAACCTCGGCCTCGCGCCTCACACAAACGCGTGCGCGCAATGCGGCCGCCCGATAGTCTCCGCGAGACACCGCAGAATCCATTTTTCTCATGCAAAGGGTGGCTCAATCTGCGGGAATTGCGCATCCCGCAACATCGATACAGCAACCCTGCCACCGTCCGTTTTTGCCATGATGCGCTCATGGCAGAAAGCTTCTTCTCCGCTTTCGGCATTCCATACCACCTCGCCTCCTGCTTCACTTGAAACCCTCTCAAACCTGGTAGGCCGCTTTATGGAATATCACCTTGGATTCCAACCGAGGGGCAGAACCGAAGCCATGAAAGCCGCTGGTGTCCGAAAAGCACAATGGCAAAGCCTGATCAATCCCGACAGAAAATGATTAAGATTTTCTCACTTGTTCATTAACCCATCGAAAGGTCCTTGCGATTCCTTCCCGAAAACTCACCCCGGCCTCCCACCCGATCGATTTAATCCGGTCTTTAGTAAAATTACGCGACCTCACCCCCACAGGGCCTTCGACATACCTGATGCTTAGATTCTTCCCGGAGATGCCAATCACAGTATCAACCAGCTCCTTAACCGATATACGATCATCGCTGCCTATATTTGTAGGCTTATCGATATCTGACTGCGTCAGCCTGTAGATTCCATCAACAAGATCTTCCACATAGGTATAGGACCTGATAGCCGTGCCATCGCCCCAGACCTCCACCTCGCCGCCTTCGTCAGCTTCCGCAACCTTCCTGCACATCGCTGCCGGCGCCTTTTCCCGGCCTCCGCGCCAGGTTCCTTCCGGGCCGTAACAGTTCTGAAAACGTGCAATCCGCACCTTCATATCTGAATGCCGTCCATAGGTCATGCCGACACGCTCGGAGTAAAGTTTTTCCCAGCCATATTCATTATCCGGATTGGCGGGAATTGCATCATCCTCCGACATCGGCGGTTCATCCGGAGCCATATCTCTGTATATACAGACTGATGAGGAATAAAAATACCTATGGACACCGGCTTTGGCGGCCGCATCCGTCATGTGGACATTGATAAGCACGTTATTATGCATGATCGCGCATTCTTCGGAATGAATAAAGCCCATGCCGCCCATATCCGCGGCAAGCTGATAGACTTCTTCCATCGGCCCGTTTCCGGCCATCACCGCTTTGCGGCAATTCTCAGGCTCGCGAAGATCAAGAAGAACGAA
>CAYSRM010000025.1:0-20372 GCA_964433435.1 uncultured Victivallales bacterium | reverse complement strand
CAAGACACTCCACCGACAGGAAAAAAATTGAGAAAAGATAGAAGAACAGACACAGGAAGAGACATTGGCGCTTCATGTCCAACTCCTTACAAGGGCTCCCCTCGTTTCGCTCGGCAGCTTCAGACAGGAAGACCGTGAGGTATTGCCCCTAATTCTTGTTTTGCAGACCGGGCGAATGGCCATCCTGTTTGCATACTAAGAATATTGTTCTTATCAACAACTAAACGCAAGTTTTTTTGACCATAGCTTACACGGAATACAGAGATTGGCGCGTGTTCCCGTACATTCTCGTCTATCATGCAGACTGAACTCATATTTTGCTTTTCAGATCCCCTCCCTGAGCCACTTTTCGGCAGCCTTTCTGGATGTGAAAACGCGGATTTTGTAAGGTAGTGATTCAGCTTCGCAGCAGTACATATCCACAAGGGCCTTGTAGAACTCATTCGAGGTCAGAACGGCGCTTCTGGCGCCCACTATACTCGACGGACACAGTTTCAGGATGCCCTTGACGATAATTGAATGCCAGTTTGCGGGAATCAAATGTCCCTGGGGTACAACCCAGAGATCCGGTATTTTCTTTCGAGGGTCACTTGTCCTCAGCGTGTTTACTGCTTTCAAAATCTCCACCGCCGTGAATTCGCCGGCGAGGCGCACTTCGACGTAGTCATCGTTCTTTTCTATTTCGTAAGGCATCAGGCTTACCTTTTAATATGTGAATCTTGCACCAGAGAGATAAAATCTGACTGCAAGGCCACCGGGTACCCCCCGCAGGATTGGCTGAAAACGGTCAATACAAAAGAAGGCAACCCCTATTGGTTAAATACAACAATAAGTACAAACCAGTTGGAAACAAGAAAAAAAGTGTCGAGAAACAGAAAAATAGATGAGAATTGCTGAATCGGACGGATTCCCGTTTGACTTTGGTGTACGTATCTGGTATTTTTTTCTGCTATGTATAGGGTAAAGTATAGGCTTGAAGGGGTTAAGTCTACCGGCAGGTATTTTTTATCCCCTTGGTTTTCGGCGTCAAACTGTCTGACTGTGATTTTGTTCAGTTGTATGCTTTTTCTGAGCGGAACGGCTAAGGCACAGGATTCCCCCCGGGAAGTCAAGCAGCAGGCTCAACAGGCCTTAGCGCAGGGCGCTTACGAGGATGCCATTATTTATCTTGAGCAGCTTCTTTCCTGGTTCGGGGACAGCAAGGATACACGAATACGCAGGGAAATGGCCGCTGTCAGGTTCAACCTGGGATTGTGTTATTTCCTTATAGGCCAGTTTGAAAAATCCGATGATGCCTTCAATGATTACCTGAAACACCATTCCCACGGTCCCAAGGTGATAGAGGCATCGGTTTACATAGCCGACGGTCTTCGTTTCAGAAGCAAATTCTCGAAGGCATTAAAGGATTACGAAAAAATTCAGCGAAGATATGAGAACAAGCTCAGCCTGGACTGGCAGGCAGACATACTCGGTTCGATGGTGCGTTGCCATCTGGCTGAAGACAACTGGGAAGATGCGATACCTTTGTTAAAGGAGTTGTATCGTGTTTCGCCTGACGTCCTGCGGTCGAGCTGGGCTGCTACCCTCCTTACTATTGCCTACCTGAAAGAGATGGATCTTGAAAAGGTATACAAACTGGTCCCTTATCTGCTGCAACCGAATTCTTTTGCGTCATGGAGCGTGGCTTACAATGTGGCTGCACTGGAAGCAGCAGATATGCTGTTTGCCGAAGAAAGGTACAGGGACGCGTTATGGGTTTACCGGTTGATATATCCGCATGATATGCTCGCCGTTCGCAGCATGCAGTACCTGGAGCATCTTAACCGCAGGGGCGAAATACTGAAGCGAACACAGGGCAAGTATCGCGAGTTAATGCGTAACCAGGAATTGACAGGGGAAATTGAAACTGAAATTGAAGCGCTTGATTCTATAGATAACTATGATATTGAGCTTTTCTTCAGAATAGCGCGCAGCTACATGGAAACCAGGCGCTACCGAGAAGCAAGAGAGCTTTTCCTTTACCTGTACCAGGAAGCGGATGACCAGCAGTCCGAAGAAGCGCTTTTCCTTGCTTTTCATTGTTCAACACAAATTCGACCATGGGACAGAGCTTTTGAACTTGGAAAGCAGTATTTAAAGGAATTTCCCTCCGGGGAGTATTATGATGACATAAGCCTGACAATAGGCCAGATGTACGCGCAGCTTCAGAACTGGCCGGAAGTTATCAAGCATTTAACCAAGGTGTTGCAGGAACGCCCCGGGCACCAGGCCGGAGCCGAGTGCATGTTTCTTATCGGATACGCCTCCTTCATGGAAGAGAAGTTCGAAGATGCAGTTGAATGGTTGGAACGGATGAATAAAAAGTACCCGGGCAACGAAAGAACCGAGGAAGGCACTTATTGGATCGGTATGTCCTATCTGTTCGACAAGAAATACGAAGAGGCATATCCGGTATTTAGCCACTACATCGCCGACTATCCGAATTCAACTTATATTGAGGATGCCACATTCCGGCGCGCTGTCTGTGATTACGGATTAAGCCGGTTTGAAAAAGCTGAAAAAAAACTTCTTTCATTTGTATCGACATATCCGGAAAGCATTCTTGCCGGGGAAGCTTACATGATGCTTGGTGATGTTGCCGGAACGTATGGGGACATTAAAACAGCGGTGCAGCGTTTCCAGCGGGCAATGGACTATGCTGAGCTGAATATCGAACTTTATAACTATTGCGCCTTTCATGCCGCGGAGATGATGAATGACGACAATGATTACGAGAAAATGATCAGTCATTTCAAAAGGTATATTCGGAGGAACCGGGAAGGCTCGAACATTCCGATGGCTATCTACTGGATCGGAAGGGCCCTATGGCAGACCGGGGAAAAGAAAGGCGCTTTAAAATACTATGAACAAAGTATCGTCAAGTATGGCAAAGACAGGATGCAGCTTGGCATAGATATGATCCTTGAGGAATGGATCGGTAAGACCAAGGGCGTGGACAGGGAGATTCAGCTTGAGGCATGGAAGAACATTGGGAAGATCATGCAGACAAGCAAGGCAAAAGAAGACCGGCCTTTGCGTCTGCGTTTGATCAGGGCTTATCTTTTCAAACCGAATTTGACTGAACAGGAAAGGAAGATGCTGCTGGATAATCTGCTCGAAGAAAAAAATCTGGAATATGCTTCGGCTGCAGTGCTCGAGCTTATAGCCGATGAAGCTGCCCGGCTGGGTATGAACGAACTGGCCGTCAAGGCGTCCAGGAAACTCATCGACGATTTCACCGAAACGGATTATGCGCTTACCGCCCGAATGACTCTGGCCGAATGGGCAATAGAAGAAAATAGATTCGATGTTGCAATCAAGCACCTGGGGGTTATACGGGAGGTTTTTGCAACCAGTTCTGAAGCAGGCCAGGCGCTCGTAATGCTTGGCAATCTTTACATAGATAAAAGGGACTACAAGAAAGCGGAGGAATGTTTCAAAGACGTGCTTAGCGTGAGAGAATGGAAGGGCCCTCTCTTCCCCGCGGCTCTTTACGGAAGGGGCGAAACCGCACGCAAACAGAATCAGTACGAACGCGCATGCGCCTACTACGAACGGATATATCTACTTTATTCGCATTATACCCAATGGACTGCCAAGGCTTATCTTCAGCGGGCTAAGTGCCTTGGACGCTTATACAAGCTGGACAAAGCAAAAGAGACACTGACCCAAATGCTTTCGATTGCCGACCTTGAAGATACCCCCGAAGGAGAAGAGGCCAGGAAATTATTGAGGAGCTTATGAAAAACGGAGCGAAAAACAAAAAAACCTTATCAGGGGTGAAGGCGCTGCCAGCATTCTTTGGAGCTCTCGCGTTAACAGGCGCTCTTTGCGCACATGCGGCGGAAAATGCGGAAGTCAAGGCAAGAATCGTAACCGAAAGCGAGGACGATCATGTCATCCTTACCGGCAGGGACGGCCCGGTGCTTAAATACCAAAAAGCCGGCTCGTCCAGCAAGAAAGATACGGTTAATATAAATGATATCAAGTTTGCCAATTTCGAACTTGATTTCGACGTCACAGAAATAAATAAGGCGGTGTGGTCCAGGGAGTGGGGCCGGGCCGCAAAACTTATTGTCCCGCAACTCCTGCCTGTTTTTGATTATCTGGACATACCCAACAACAACGCCGTTGATGCTTCATTCAGCGCCGGTAATTACCTGTTGAAAAGCGGGATCAAGTTGTCTGGTTGCGGTCTTTCAGAAGAAGCCCGCAACAAGGGCATGGACCAGTTCAAGAGGGCAAAATTTGTATACGATGCTGTTGCCAAAGCCGATTGGTATGCCAATTCAGAGCCTGCCGCAATGAAAGCGGTGCTTTGCCTTGTTTATATGGGCCGGGCAGACGACGCAAGGAAAAGCCTCGAAAGCGTACGCGAACCCATGCATTGGGACGCCGCATACGGGTTGTACTGGCTGACGCTTGCGCATCTTGAATTTGCCGACGCCGAATATACAACTGCTCTGAAAAATGTAGTACGGTCACTTGCCTTTGAAACAAAAGACATGGATGTGTTTCCCAATGCCCTGGCCCTCTCGGCCAGATGCTACGAGGAAACACTCGACTGGCACAGGGCAAGGGATGTATACTATGAAGTTGCCCGCCTGTTTGACGGCACTGAGTGGAAAAGATTCGCCATCCGGCGCCTCAAGGCCGTTCTTCCACAGGCCAAGGCCACGGAAGAAGCGTCCAGGGTTGAAAAAGTGTTTTTCGGAACAGAAGAAGACATGAACACAAAAATTGAAGAGTACTTGAAATCCCTTGAAGACGGGGAAAAGAATAAGGAGACCGGGGAATGATAAGGAACATTAAATGGTTCGTAATTGTGGTTGCAGTATTGGCGACGATGGGCGTGTGGTCAAGTTCAGTCGCACAGGAAGCCGCGGAGGAACCTCAGGCGGCACAGGTTCAAAACGCAGCCGCGGAAGGCGAGACCGTGACACAGGTGGAACAAAAGGGCGGGGGCGCCACGTTCTGGCAGCTTGTCAAACAGGGCGGTTTGATAATGTTCCCGCTGGGTTTGCTTTCAGTAGGCGCTATCGGCTTGATCGTTTATGGTTTCATGCTGTCTCAAACAGGCAAAATGCTGCGCCCGGAGCTTGTTCCGTCACTCCAGGAAGAACTGGGAAAAATCAACCTTGAAGGCGCGCGCCAGATCTGTAATTCAAATCCGAGCCTGCTTACCAACACCCTCAACGCAGGGTTGGACAGGATAAAAGAGGACGTCCTCGACATAAACAGCATGGAAAAGGCCATGGAAGAGGCGAGCGTCCAGGAAACAACTGACGGACTTAAACCCATAAACTACCTTTCGATTATTGCCCAGGTAGCGCCTATGCTCGGGCTCCTGGGAACCGTAAGCGGTATGATCAAAGCCTTTCAGAAAATCGGCGAAGGCGGTATGGGCGATCCGGAATTGCTGGCCGGTAACATCGGCGAAGCAATGGTGACCACCGCAACCGGTCTGATTGTGGGTATCCCCACAATGTTCTTCTACTTCTACCTGAAGACAAAATATAACTCGAACGTTTCCCAGTTATCCCGTATCCTGGGCAATCTTTCGCACCACCTTGTAACCGCCGTGAGAAGAACCGATAACGTAAACCTTGCCGAGGAACCCTCGGAAAATACAACAGAGGCCGCCGGGGAAAACGTGGCGGCCGAAAGCACCACTTAGAGTTTGAACCCGTAGGTTCCGTGCTTTTTGCGTAGAAGATATGAGGCAACTTGTTGATAATTGCGAAGGACCGGGAAGAAAAGCAGGCGGGAAATTATATTCTATGATGAAAGGCAGAAATGGTGAACAGTCTCTTGAGTACAGCAGGTTGTGTCAACCTGCTGCCGTGTTGGTGGAGGCCGAAGGCTGCATTAGGTTATAGAAAAAATGAAGGATGGAATCATAAGAAGTGAAAATTGAAATTCCAGAAGAAGACGCGAAATTTTCCATGGCGCCAATGATCGACATGGTGTTTCTTCTGTTGGTTTTCTTCATGATCGCCTCGAAATTGAGCCAACAGCAGAGGGTGGAGATGGAGATTCCAACCGCGTCGAAAGCTGTAGTGCCGGAAAAAAGGCATAATCGCTGGACGGTTAATATCCTGCAGGATGGAACTCTATACAGCGGAGAGCAGCCAACAACCCTGAACAGCCTGGTTACAGATGTCAAAGACAGCCTGAAACAAAACCCCAACCTGCAGGTATATCTTCGCGCCGACGCCCGGTGCGAGCACAGAGAAGTTAAAAAGGTCATGAATTCGATGGCGGAAATAGGCATAGACAACTTCATTTTCGGGGTCTATGTGCCTACTGAATCCAAAAAATCGGCGGGAGCTGCACAATGAAAGTAAACATACCAAGAATGGACGACCCGGATCTGGATGTTGCGCCCCTGATCGATATGGTGTTTCTTTTGCTGGTTTATTTCATGGTTACCGCAAGCCTGGTCAAATCCGAAGGAGACCTGGGAATCAAATTGCCGGGCATGCTGCAACAGGCAACCACAGTGGATATGCCTGATGAACAGATAATTGAAATCACCGGAACGGGACGGATTTTTCTAAACAGCAGCGAATATGATTCGGCGGCTTCACAGGATCTGCCGGAACTGTCTTCTCTACTTGTGAATTACAAGGCCGCTTGCGAAGCTAATAAAAGCAAGGCAATGATCACCATTGCAGCTGACGATGATGTCACGCACCAGCGCGTTATTGATGTTATGAACGCTTGCGCTTCGGCGGGCATTAAGAATGTAACATTCTCTGCTTCAACGGGGTGAGATTATGAAAAAAGAGCTAAAAATAATTCTTAATGGAATGGGATATTACACCATTTCAGAACGCAGAAGAAAGGTGCTTTCGGTCATCTTTGTAGCAAGCCTGGTTATACATGTTGTGGGTCTGGCGGTTTTCGGCGGGATAAAGATCATGAGCGGCATGCGCGAAGAAAAGACCGTCTTTGTCGCACCCCCGCCGGTCAGAAAATATGAACCCAGGAAACTTGAGCATAAAGTCAAGGTCCAGAAACGCCAGCGCAGTTCAAGCCGTCCGTCTATGGTTCCGCGAATGGTTGCCATGAGAAAATCTCAATTAGCCCTGCCCGAAATAAAAATGAACCCCAAGATCATCAAGACGAGCTTTCAGCCGAAATTCAAAGCCGTTTCGGGCAAAGGCCTTGGCGCCGGTCTTGGAACAGGATACGGGCTGGGCGGCTTCGGAGCTGGAGTGTCTTCCTTTAACTTTTTCGGTATTCGCGGCAGGGGAGACAAAATAGCAGTGCTTGTTGATGTATCTGTAAGCATGGTAGAGGAACAACGCGGAGGACCCGACGGCTTTGCCAGGGTGAAGAACCGGATTTACAAGGTAATCGACGCTTTAAGCGAACAGGCGATGTTCAATGTGGTTGCATTTGCTGATGCGGCGGAACAGTGGAAAGACGAAATGGTGATCAGCAATGACGAACATAAAGGAGCCGCCAAGCTTTTTGTGCGACCCTTCAATGTATCCGGCAACTGGGGGTTGACACACGGTAATGTTCGATCCAGCCGGGTTCCAGGAAGCGTTCCCGCTCTTGGCGGAACAACACGGCTTGACCTGGCGCTTACCTCAGCTTTTGAGAACAGCGCCGACACAATACTCATAATTAGCGATGGTTTGCCTCGTGTTAAAAAAGGCATGACCTCTTCCGAGAGGGCAGCAATACAAGCTCAACGTCAGAGGTGGAAAGAAGAAAATGCGGAAAGGTTGCAGTCCTGGCAGCAGGCGGAAGCTCAGGCGACTTACACCACTGAGAAGGTATGGGTGCCACCACAGCCGGCAAGGCCGGCCAAGCCGCCGCCGAAGGGACCTCCGAAGGAAGGGCAGGTCCGGAAAGGTACGCCAGCACGGCCGGCTGTGCCCGGACATTGGAAAACAGTGAGAAGAAAACAAGGCGGCGCAGGAACCCCCCGGCCGAAACCGCCGGAATTCAAGACACAGTATTGGAATCTTACCGACTTTATCAAGCACCTTGACGCACTATACGAGCAATACTACAAGAAAAAGGGGAAGCCCAAACCTGTAATACATGCAATCGGGTATCAGATTGACGATAAAGGCGGAAATTTTCTTAAAGAGCTTGCCAGACATTACAAAGGCAAATATCGGCGGGTGGCGAGGATAAAATAGAAGGAGACGTAACCATGAAACACGGATTTCCCGCCGGAACAGTAACCTTCGCATTCCTGCTCCTGTGTTCCGGCGCCCTTGCGGACCTCCCACTCTCTGAAGTTGAGGTTCTTCCGGACAAGAAAGCTACAGGCGACTGGCGTGACTATACAGTTCGACTTCGCCCCTCTGCAAACCAACACTACGACCGGCTTGTTTTCGATTGCATTCTTCGTCAGGAAATTGAATGGACAAATGCAGACGGAAAAAAATATACGAAGATCCATGAACCGGCTGCTTTTACATATCGGCGCAAGAATGTCAAATTTGTGCGGGATCTTGACGTCTTTATCAGCTTCAAAGCCCCTGAAAGTAGGGAGCGGATTGAAAAAATCTATGGGAAAAAGATGTTTATGCAAGATGTGGCGGTCATAATTTCCCACATAAAAATATCAGCTTATAAGGGTAAAAAACTATTATGGAAGATCAAGGTGCCGGCCGAGGGAAAATACGATCCGATAAAGAAGCAAAAGATTTTAGATAAGCAAACAAAAGAGTCAGAAAACACGAAATCGCGTGCCGCTTCGGATTTCTAAGAGTTGCCCGGAATGCCGGTGAAATGAATTAAGCTGAACTTCCCTCCGCCATTCCAATCATACCTTGTATAAAAAAGACAATGAATAAAAAACATAATATATCCATATTACTCACGTTCCTTGCTCTGTTTGTATCTTCCGCAACAGCGAAGGGCCAGAACAATTCCCAGGATGTTAATGTGTATCTACCCGAGCTCCAGGAAGTAAGGTCTTTTTATGCTGCCGAAAAAGCAGAATTGGAAAAAGAAAGGACAGAAAAGCTGACCGGCCTTCTTCAGGAATTCGTGTCCAAGGCAGAAGAGATGTACAACGCCATGCGTAAAAGAGGAAATATTCGCGGTGTTGCCATTGCGGGAAAAGCGAAGCGCTTATTTGAGGCGGCAATCGAGGAGTATAAAGAAAAAAAATCCTTCAAAATAGAAGACCAGAATCGCGAAGCAATCCAGAAAATGATCGAAGCTTGCCGCACTGAAAAAGAATCAATCAACTCGTATCATAAAGAAAAAATCAGCTCTCTTGAAAGCCGGGCCATGGAAAAATTCAAAAGCGCCTTAGACAAACTCGACCTGTCTTTATCTGAAAGCCAGATTGATAGTAAATTTGCGGAATTGCTGGCCTCCAGTGGCGAAAAGAACTCGCAGCCAGGGTCCGGACCCGCAGGAGACACAAAAGAGAAGCCTGACGGAAATGTCATTGCAAAAACAGCCGAAGCATCAGCATGGTATTCCGTGATCGATTATCAGATCGAAAGCCATGGCATGGATGTGATTCCTCTTCCCGTTTTCAAGGCTAAGGGCTCTTTTGACGGAAAACATTCAACGCCTTTGTTGAATAAACCCTCAACATGGAAAATGGAAGTCGCACACAAACTGCCCAGGCGCCCTGATTACGAATTCCGGGTTGTCAGAAAAAGCAAGATCAAACCCTTTGACGTTGTAGAATGGCCGCGGAAAAGAAATAACTGGAAGCTGATTGTAAGAACTGCCCATCCTGATGAAGGTCCCTCATCAATCCATGGAGCAACACTGCAGGCCGCGTTGCCGGGGAGCGAGATGAAAGATATACTCTCATACGAGGCTGTTGCGGAAACCGGCTCGAAGGGTAAGGAAAAAGCCGCTGTCCCTACCATCGAGATACCGGTGGTGACCAAACCGCAGGGAGCCGTTATATACATAGACGGCAGGCCCTGGCGCAAAGACGGCAAGATAGAAACAACGCCCTGTAAAGTAGATATGACCGAGGGCACACATGCCATAAGATTATCGCTGGAAGGGTATCTTGATAAGACAGTGCGCAACTATGAAGCAAAAGAGGGAGCGCAAATTTACTGGCCGTTCCAGAAAGATCCCAACATAGTGATGCGTAAGTTCAGGGTTTCCGCGGGAGCCACAACATCCACCCGCATAAAAGTCAAAAAAGGCAGCCGTATTCGTGTGGAAGCTCAAGGAAAATGGCGATGCGGCAGCCGCGGGGAAATGGTTGGCCCGGAAGGATACGAAAACAACCAGAAGTTTTACAGGTACTACCTCCCCGGCTCTAATGCCCGGAAAATTTTGAAAGACGCCAATTACGGCGCCCTCCTCGCAAAAATCGGCAAAAATGGAAAGCCTGTTGCCACAGGGAAAAAGACTGAATTTACTGCTCGTTCTGAAGGCATATTGTATTTTGAGCCCAACGAACCAAATGAAGGCGACGCCCGGAAAGACAATAGCGGTACACTTACAGTGCGCGTTATGATTCATCTGAAACCTCAATAACGCTTCGCCGTCAATTCCATCCCTATAAAACCCATGGTTGAAAACGGAACTCGCTTACATTTATTCAGTATGTCATACTTTGCACGGTTTATTAAGGAAATTCGCGAACTGATAGAAAATCAGACTCAGCAACGCGGAAAAGAAAGGCTTTGTTCCACACAATGAATATCGGATTTGACGGGCTTGATGTCCCGGAAGGAAAAACTAAATACGACGATCCAATAGTCAAGGCGCTCACGGAAAAATTTCAGCCGGAAAAAGTATCTCCCTACTACTTCAAGTTCATGCAGGGAGATTATGTTCAGGCCGACGCAATCGCTATAACCGGGGAAACTATACTGGACCTGCTGATCCTGGACATGGATTCGCTGAATTCAAGGCTGGGGCGCATTTCAGATGAATGGGAACAAGAGCTGCTCTCGCGCTGCATTGAGCATCTCGAAACCGAATCCCCGCTTTATGATATGGACCTGGCCGAAGAGGAAAAGAAGCACATGCGTGCCCTTAACGCCCTCAGTATGAAACCCGTCGTAGTGTTCGACCATGCGCCGTCAGATACCAATCGCATTTGTGAAGCCATTCTACATAAATCCGGCCGTATGTTTTTCTATACCGCCGGCAAGCAGGAAGTTCATGCATGGCTTGTCGATAAAGGGGCAACGGCGGTAGAGTGCGCGGAAAAGATTCATAGCGATCTTGCCAGGGGATTCATCAGGGCTGAACTTATTTCCTTCGAAACACTTCTGAAAACCCATAATATGCAGTCTGCCCGCAAGGAAGGACTTATCCAGCTTGTTGAGCGCGATTATCCTGTGCCGGAAAACACTGTACTGGAGATCCGCTTTAATGTCTGAATGGAAAGCCAATGAACACTTTTTACACTGCTATTAACTGCATGGACGGCCGTGTCCAGCTCCCTGTCATTACCTATCTTCAGAACCGTTTTGACGTGCCATATATTGACAGTATAACCGAACCTGCGCCAAACCACATTCTCAGCGAAGACCCGGACAGCAACGCAGCGAAATCTATTCTGGCTCGGGTAAAAATTTCTGTTGAACAACACGGATCGATTGGCATTGCCATCGTAGGTCATTACGATTGCGCGGGCTTCCCAGGCGCTAAAGAAGTACAGCACAGGCAGACACTCAATGCAGCATCCGTCATCAAGAAGCATTTTCCCGGCGTTCCCGTCATTGGTTTATGGGTTGACGAAAACTGGAAACCCTGGGAATTAAAAGAACAGATGTGAATGTGTTTCTTTCAGCATTTGAAAGCGTAGCCGTTCTTTTTGTCGTTGGGTCCATTGGAATATGGGCCTTGAAACGCAGGATCCTGCCGGAAAACAGCATCAGGGTTCTCTCTATCCTTGCCATAGAAATTGCCCTGCCATGCCATATCTTTTTTACAATAATCACTAGATTCGATCCTGCGGGAAATCGCGGATGGTGGAAACTGCCGTTGCTCTGGGCAACGTTCACCGCCGCCGTCGGACTGCTAACGTTCCTGGGCGCGCCGGCTTTCTCAAAGACCAATCGCCGTGAATGCGCTATGGCTCTTTTCTATCAGAACGCAGTCTTTGTCCCGCTCATCCTTATTTCACAGCTTTTCGGAGCCGAATCTCCGCACCTGGTAAATCTTTTCCTTTTCACCATGTTCTTCCCCGCGTTTTTCTTCACAACCCATCATCTCTTCTTGCCATCATCCCGAAAGACCGGTCTCAGGCTAAGCCGTATCGTTCCTCCCGCGCTCATTGCCACGGTATTGGGCCTGGGCGTCCGGTTCATCGCGCCGGGAGTAGTTCCCTCATTTGTTCTGGCAGGAATAGAAATGGTGGGGCGAATGGCAACACCCGCATTATTGTTGCTGCTCGGAGGCAGTATCTACCTGGATTTCCGGCAACGGGGTCCCTTTGCATGGCGGGATGTGCTGGTCTTTGTCGGGCTCAAGAACGCAGCCTTTCCATTGGCAGCGCTGGGGATACTTTATTTCCTGAAAATGCCGCCGGACATAAGCTTTCTGCTGGTCCTGCAAAGCGCAGCGCCTCCGATTACCGCGCTGCCTGTTGTCGCGGAAAAGACAGGCGCAAACACAAAAATACTCAACCAGATAATGCTTGGCAGCTTTGTCGCAACCCCCTTAACCCTTCCTGTCACGCTCTATCTGCACTCTTTGATTACTTCAGGTAACTTCGTTTGAAGTGTCATGCATCGGCATTTCTATTGTAAAGGTGCTGCCGCTTCCGACCCGGCTTTCAACATATACGGTTCCATTGTGAATGGCGGCTATATGTTTCACTATGGAGAGACCAAGGCCGGTTCCTCCACGCTCGCGACTGCGGCCGGTATCAATCCGATTAAACCGTTCGAAAATCTGTGAAATGTATTTCCCGGCAATGCCGCAGCCATGATCCTCAACTTCTATTCTTAAATTTGTTCCTTTCTCACAGGCCCTGAGCTTGATTTTATCACCCTTGCTGCTTGCCGCAATCGCATTATCGAGCAGATTTACAACAGCTTGTTCAATCAGTCCCTGGTGCATCCTGAATTCCAGGCCGGGTTCGCATTCGACGTCAATTTCGATCTCTTTCTCCACTGATTTCCGTTGAACAAGTTCCTGTGCCGCCTCAAGCGTTTTACAGACCGAACAGGAAACAAGATTCAGGGCTCTTTGGCTGTTCGGGTCTTCAAGCCGCGATAAAGTGAGCAGATCGTCAATAATTACTCTGAGGTTTCCTGTCTGTCTGGCTATGATATTGAGAAAACGCCTTGCCTGGTCTTCCTCATCAATGGCGCCGTCAAGCAACGTCTCGACAAAACCATTTATAGATGTAAGCGGCGTCTTCAACTCATGAGACACATTACTCACAAAATCTCTTCTGACCCGATCATGATATCTGGCTTCCGTGACGTCCGAGAGAACAAGCAGAACACCCACAATCTGCTTGTCGGAATCTTTCAGATCAGCGCTTTTAACGCGAAGTATCTTTTCCGGTGACTCAGGGGGGGTAAAATCAACCGCATCGGGTTTCCGGGTTGTTTTAACTTTATCGATTATATCGTAAAAGGCTGTGCTTCGAACAAGTTCCCGCATGTTCCTGCCCTGTATATCTTCGCCCTCGATCCCCAGCATTTCGAGCGCCGCCCCATTGGCATACACCACAACTTCATCCAGGTTTGTTGCAAGCACGCCTTCGGACATGCTCGATAGCATGGCATCATGTTCGTTTTTACGCCTGGAAACCTCCCGCGTATGCTTATCAAGATCGGCAGCCAGCTTATTTACCGAGTCCGCAAGATCTGCAAGTTCTTTTGTATACGGTTCGCGCAAGCGGATATCAAAATCACCTTTAGCAAGTCTCTGCGAAGCATTCTGTATTTCCTTTACTGGCCTGGTAATTAACCGCGTCACAATAAGGCTGACTGCTCCCGCAAAAAAGAGAACGGCTATAAACGGATATGTTATGGCTTTTTGAATATGGGACATTGTCTCATCAATGTCCGATAAAGCAATCGAAGTCCTTACTACTGCGGAAATCCGTCCGTTATCCCACACCGGGGCCGCCAGGTACATCATGTGCTGATCTGTTGTGTGGCTGTAGCGACAGGACCGGCCGGTCTCTCCCCGAAAGGCCGAAATGATTTCCGGCCGGTCAGCGTGATTTTCCATGGTTTCCGGATCGCGGTGAGAATCGCCGCTTACAGCCCCCGAAGGCACAACTACGGTATATCGTATGTCGGACCGTCGGCCCAGCTTGTCGCAAATAGGATCTATGGCCACAGAATCCAGCGCTTCGGTCTGATCCTGGAGATAAAACCCGGCAACCCTGGCACTGTCCCGAAGCTGACTGATCGTCTGCTTTCTATGAAACGAATCAATGGCGTCAAATATAAAAAACCCAACAACCAGTAAAGCGGTCAGAACAATTGCCAGTTGCGCTAAATAAATCTGCCAGAACAAGCGCCTCAAAATAGCCATTTATTCAATCCTTAACAATTAAAGAAACTCTACTGCTATAGCCGAACTGCTCTATTCACGCGCCTGGTCTACCGCTTGCGCCGTTGGCGAAAGTAAATTATTCGCGCCATGCATAAATAATCCAGGTTAAAGCTTCTGCTCTTCTCTCAATCCGCGTTTAACAAAATCAATATTCTCAAGCGGAAAAATAACACCGGAAACCGTATTCCCGGCATGGGCGTTTATCCTGACAAAACATTGTGTCAGGAGCGCGGTTGCCACTGCTTCATGAGCGGACATTTCGGTGTTAAAAATCCTGGTTTGAAGCTCCTTGAGAAGCTTCTTGTTTTTCTGATAATCCTCCAGAATCTCGTGCGCCAGCTTTTCGTCTGAGTGAAGAATCGAGCGCTCAAGCTTGCCAAAATAACCTTGTATGCAATCATAAACCTTGCAAATCTCCTCGAAAAGTTCGAACTCCATAACCGGACTTTTCATTTTTACACCTATGCCGTAGATGTTGCGGCTGTAATCCCCTATGCGCTCAATATCTTTGGCCATACTCATTGCCGCCAGCGCGCCGGAAACATCCTTACCGGGGTTGATGCTCAAATGTTCAACAAGCATGCGACGAACAGCCCGCTCCCCCCTGTTAACATCCTTGTCGTACCTTTTCAGGGAGTCCTCAATTTTCTGAGCTACAGCTTCTCCGGAACACACCCTCCAGGCATAGGTATAACAGTATCCCGCGTCCGTCACCATCTTCCCAAGCCCCTGCATCACATCGGACATGATACCCCCGCTGTTCCAGAATTTTCTGAATTCTTTAAACATGCTGTTACTCCCTTATTCGTGTGTAACCCGTTCAAAAACGTCCTTTGTCCGCAACCATCATCGTTAGTCACCGGGCATTAGCACAACATTCATTTTCAACTCAATGCGTCAAATCTTCCATGCAAACTGCACGGACCCTGTAGGTTCAGGCTCCAAACCGCATATTGCGCAAATATGAACCAGCGGATCAACCCTTTTGCATCAGTATAATAATCAATAAAGGCAATCCAAAGAAAGAACCAAGAATAAATATTATAGCCCAACGCTTGGACTCTGTTGCCAGATCGGCCAGTTTGCGAGCACAACCCATTGGCAGCGTCCGCAACGGATAAAAGACCAGCATTCCAAAAATGTTGAAAAGCAGGTGAGCAAACGCCGCGGTTACACCTACATAACCACCTTCACCGGCAGATATCGTGGCCAGCGACGCAAGCAAAGCCGTGACCGTAGTTCCGAGATTTGCGCCCAGCGTAAACGGAAAACACCTGCTCAGACTGATTACACCGGCACCAACAAGCGGCACAACCAGCGAGGTTGTAACTGAACTGCTCTGAACGATCATTGTTACACATAATCCAAGGACAAGCGCGGTGAAATCATTTCTGAAGAGATAGCGGTTAATGTAACGTTCGGCTCGGTGAACTATCACTTTGCGCATATTCTTCACAAGCATTACGAGAGAAAAAATCAGCACACCCAACGCAATTGCCAGCAGCGTCACGCCAGCTATGAGATCAGATATTGGTAATTTGTTTGTCAATATGTGCTCAAGAAAGTCGCAAACCGGTTTTGTGGCCATTTTGACAGGACTGGCAAATTTCCCGCCGCCTGCGGCTCCGAATATCGCTGTCAACGCCGTTGCCGACTTTTGTATGAGGTGAAACTGTATTTCCAACGGAAAGAACACAAGCAAGGAAAACAGGTTGAAAAAATCATGGACTGTCGCCCCGGCAAAAGCCCTGCGAAAGTCCTCCTTCCTTGCGACAAAGCCGAACGAAACTATAATGTTGGTTATAGTTGTCCCAATATTGGCCCCCATGATAATGGGAATGGCAAATTCGAGCGGCAATACACCGCCGCCGACAAAACCAACTGTAAGCGCAGTGGTAGTAGATGAACTTTGAATAAGACTTGTGGCAAATATCCCGATAAATAGGCCAGTGACCGGACTGGCACAACCTCGAATAAGGGCTTCCGCAAATCCTTCTCCAAACAGCTTGAACGCCGTCCCCATCAACCCGATGCTTACAAGAAACAGATATAGAAAAAATAACGCACCAATAATGTAGAAAAGCGTTCTGTTTCGCTCCGCAAACCCCTTACCCTTATGCGTAGAACTGTCTTCAGTCATAGCAAATAACTCATGTTAGAATTCTGTTAGGATGTGAAGAGTCGACAAATTAACTGGTTTTCAACCTGCTGTCGAGCACGGATATTACAACAGTTTTTGAATCCACCGCATCGAACAACGAAGCGGTCAAAAAGCTCAGAAGAACCGCCAACCCGGAAGAGCATAGAACCGGATATCTCACAGCGTTCCTGCTGCAAGAGCGGATAGCACCACTGCACCGGCATATTCCAGGCTCTCACTACGAAATCCTGTCAGATATGCAGGCTAAGTCAGTACAATGTAAGCATTTCGTTAGAAACCTACACATAAGAAAGAACAAAATGAACGGAATAAAACCTTGAACCGGTTGTAAATAACTTGTTTATAACCTGTCACTTCTTTTAATAACTCCATCGGCGTCGCAGGCTTGAGAAAATCATGTTTTAGTACGCGATTCGTTGTGAATAACAACAAAAAAACAGTTTTTTAGCACGTCATTATATTTGTAACGCGTTATGCACTAATTGCTTGAGGCTACAACTGTTTTATCCTGTCCCACTCCCGAATACCGCGGTCGCATCGTGTAATAATTTATGCCGAAATTTACAAAAAGTTGCACCAAAAAGAAGTTTAACGCTTGTGATAAAGTCCGGATATTTTCCTACTTACGAAGAATCCCAGCGGGCGAAGTCGACTCGTAAAATGACATGTGTAATCGACCGAATCAATTCACTTTCAGCCCCGGAAAGGCCATGAAAAGCTTGCGTTGTGCTGATTTCAGGCTTTCTATAGCAGTATCGATTGTAGCATCGTCTCGCTTTGAGACAGCCTGCCGGTAAGCTCCGGCAGCTTTACGGTAGCCGGCTAAAGCTTCCCTCTGTTCTACGGTCAGCGAATTTACATCAGCAGCTATGTTCATGTCTATCAGGATGACATGCCCTTTGCTTATTTCCGGCATCCGGTCCTCAAGACTATACCCCGGTTTCTGAGGGTCTTCCTGAACGTTGTTTTCCTGTTTTTCCGATGGTACAACACGCTCAGGCCGGGAAAGTTCAGGAAAAGTGTTCAGAAGCTTGCGGTGCGCGGCACGAAGCCGCTGCTTTATCGGCTGTTCCGCATTTTTTCTCCTGTGAAGCTCTCTCAGGAGCTGCTCTCGCTCTTTGCCCCGGGCATTATTAAGGCGGCTGACCATTTCCGAACTTTGCTTCACAAATAAATTGTACCGTTTCCTTGATGCTTGGTATTCAGCGAGAACTTCTTTTTCTTTCCGGGTCAGATCGGAACTGGTTGCTAGCCGGGAAATGTCGGTCGCCCGAATTGGCCTGGGCGCATCCTGCGCCGCTTCTGCTGTGCCTCCGCCTGAGTTCACTTCAATTTCATCAACAAGCAGCAGGGAAACGGATTGTTCCCTCTCGCTTTTTCTGTCTTTCTTGAAAAAAAACCTCGATAGTTCATACCTTTTAAGAAAAACAGTCTCAGGTTTTTTCTTCCCCCGCCGGAAAAGGTTGACTTCCACAGGCTCGTCGAAAATAAGTTTCCTGATCTTTACGGCATTATAATTCACCCGGCCACTATCTGATGAAGTAAAAACAAAGTTCCTATCTTTGTAGTGTTTGAACTTTCCTTCGACGCTGCCGCTGCCGGTAACCATGACATCGCCGGAAGCCCCGGACCAGTAAGCCGTGGCAAAAAACAAAAAAGAAATTGTTAGCCCGCATATCTCACGGAATTTCGTAGAGAGAGCGCGGAGAGCGCTGCTGCGGGGGCGCAAATTGATAAAACGCCGGAGCAGCCGTATAGACATACTGCAATCTGGTGTTTTGCCAATTCGTATCCTCACAGTGGCGCTATCCGCGCTCGCAGCAGGAATTCCGTGAGATATGCGGGTTAGATCTTTTGCCTTCATATTTGTATTCACGATATCTCTCACATTTTGATTTGTTTCATTCCATCAATCCGGAACAATTATCCGACACGAAGTTCTTATATTGGTCAGAATCTCATAAGAAATCGTGCCGCAACATTCAGCAAGGTCATCCGCCCAGATGGCCTTCCCGTTTTCTTCCCCGATAAGAATGACCTCGTCGCCTTCCTTTACATCCGAATTGAGTCCGAGATCCACTACGGTCATGTTCATTGTCACCCTGCCGATAACCGGAACAACGCGCCCCCGTATTATTACCCGGCCCTTGTTGCTTAAAGATACGGGATAACCATCCGCGTATCCTGCATTAAGTATTCCGATTTTTGTGGGTTCACCGGTAATATAGCAGCTCCCATAACTTACAGGAAAACCGCTTGGCGCCTTTTTCACCTGGATAACAGTGGTTTTCCACTGAAGAACGGGCCTTGTCGGTATTAACCGGGTATATGTTTTTCCGGCTGCTTTGAGGCCGCCCGCCGGGTAGCCGTAAAGCATAATTCCAGGACGCACTGCATCAAGATCCCAATCCGAGCATGAAAGTATCCCGGCGCTGCTGGAAATCTGCCTGCTTCCTGTCTTCAGTCTGCGTCTTTCGCATTCTTCAATTACCCCGCGAAACCTTTCGCTCTGTGTCCCCGCAAAGGCTTTGTCGCCATCGTCGGCAGAAGCAAAATGCGAGATCAGGCCCGTTATAGACAGCCCGGGCAGTCCTTTGATTTCATTGATTACATCTACTGCAGTATCCCACATCACGCCCAGCCGACCCATGCCGCTATCCACTACCACATGGCATTTCAGTGCATGATCAAGCCTGCGCGCTTCCGTGGAAAGCTGCCGGGCGTGATCCAGATCTACAAGAAAAACACTGAATCCTTCATCTATTGCCGCGGGTACATCCTTTGCGGCAAGCACCCCCATTATCATAATATCGGCCTCAGGAGCCAATTCGCGCAGGTACAGGGCTTCTTCAATGTAAATGACTGCAAACTTCCGTATGCCCTCCTGCCATGCGCAGTGAGCCATCTCGGCAAGCCCGTGCCCGTATGCATTTGCTTTTACTACAAAATATATGTCTGTATCGCTATTGAGATTCTGACGTAAAAGCCTGATATTTTCCGCCAGAATCCGCGGGTGCAATTCAACCCATGTGTTATCGGAAAATTTCTTCATCTCTTTACATAGGTTGGCCGGACGGCGGGTTCTGGCGCCTGTTATCCTGTGACCCGGGTTTGATGGTCACCGCTTTCAGTGGATATCTCAATTTTAAGTCTCCGTCAATAAGAACTTCTATCCAGTAACATCCGGCCTGTTTAAACCTCACGTTAATAAATATTTCCACATTTGTTGCCACAGCCTTGTCATCCTTGAGATTCACGGCAATGGGTTTCCCCTCCGCAACAACATCCGTGCCGTTTGTATCCATAATCCTGCTTCGCTGTTCGAAATGGCCCAACCCGTAACACCAGCGATTAACAACACATATCTTGCGAAACACCGCAGGAAAAGACGCGACACCAAGAATATCAAAAAGCCCTATAAGAATAAACTTGCCGTTTCTTTCCTGCCTTACATCATCACATAAAAGACTTGACTGAAGGTCCGGTATCATCGCGTCCATTTTACAATTCACCTCTTGTCTTTAAAGCCTGACTTCTTCATTGCCCAATCAAGCTGTTTCCCATTCCTTTAAAGATTTCATTATGAAATCAACAACTTCTTTCTGAGTCTCTTTTTCGTTTTTTACTTCCATGGCTTCTCCGAATCTGAAATGAACTTTCCTTTCCCTTCTAAGCGGTC
>CAYSRM010000024.1:0-21071 GCA_964433435.1 uncultured Victivallales bacterium | reverse complement strand
CTGGCTGCAATTCTGGTGCTATACTTTTTGCTTGTGAGAGTGAGAGTGGAATAAACGGCTGCAAGGCTAGGATATTGCGGGGCGAAGACACGAACAACAAAAGGCTCTGAACCCGCACGAAAATAGCGATCTCGCAACACTATCACACAACATAGTAAAGGTACCCCGGGGAGCATCTGCAACATGAACATAATTGATAAAAACGGCAAAGAAATATCTCAAATGGAAATACTGGTAATGGCTGCCTGTGTATTCGCGCTTGTCTCAATCGCCCAGGCAGAATCCGGAGAACAACATCTGGTGAAACAGAAAATCAAAAATTACTCACGCGTTAAAACCTTGACGTGCAGAGTAAGAAGGACTGCCAAATCTAGCGATAAGACACTTACCTTTCTGAGCAAAGTCTTCTACAAGAAAGGAGGATTTCTGCACTCAAAAACCGTTTCTCCTTATAAGAGAACGGTAGTCGCAAACGGAAAAAAATTATACAGTTATTTCCAGAATCACACTAAAGGCGTTGCAAAGGACATAGAGAAACTCGAAAAAAATGAGATCATAAATCTTCGCAAAGCGCCGGGAACGCCCATGGATCATCTTTACCGGCTCGCTGATTCGCCGCAGACCAAGCTGGATCCAACCGCTAAATACCCTGAAAGGTACGCTTATACAACAAAAAATGCTTTCGTTGTGGTGTCCTTGGACAAAAAATCCCGAATTAAAAGCATCGCTTTCTACAATGGTAAAGATATGAAAGGCAAGAAGGCTGAGACTATCTACAGCCGACATAAAAAAGTCGACGAAGATCTGTGGATACCCTGCTTACATGAAAGCACCGTATACCATGAACACACAAAGACAGTTGAAACAATACATTTTAACAATCTTGAGGTGAACGTTCCCGTTGCTGAAAATCTGTTTATTCCCGGCAACTTCATGCCCGATGTAGAATTCGTTGATTCCTATTCTGATCTGCGGTAAACAAACCAGGCTGCATACAAATTTACAGCTCAAACTAAAATTCTAGTAATAAGGCTTGCCATACAATAAAATAATTGTAAATGTATGAGGCGGAAGCGGAAGTTGTTAACTGAAAACAGCAGGAGCTAAAGAATGAAAAAACTGGTTATTGGTTTGATAGCGGTAATGATGGTGATGGGAACGCTCGGCATTACAAAAGCCCGGGCGCAGGAACAAGGCAGAGGCGGTCCAATGGGCTTTATAGCAGGCTGCTGTTTCGGCATAAGAGCCGCAATGGATTATAACGAAGGTAAAGAAATCCATTGGCGGGAATGGTGCCGGTTGATTCCTTATGTTGGAGGAGTGTTTGCCATCTGGGACGGCGTAGAAGGCTATCAGGGAAAGACCAGCTCATATTATGTAGGCCAGTACGGCGCAATGTACTATTGATTACACTACGTTTAATAGGCATCAATACTTTCAAGAGAGCAAAAAGCGCTGCGGCCGTGGTCGCAGCGCTTTTTGTAGTTACAGTCTCTCACGCGGGCGACACAGAACTTGCCGAGTCCCTGTTTGACGAGGGATCCTGGGAATTATGTCTGAGGGAATGCCGATATATCCTGGCGGAAACGCCCTCGAACACTCAGGCCCGGGTGCTTTTCGACATATCTAATCTCAGGTTGGGTAGACATACAAAACGCTCAATCAACTCCTTAGGTCAGCTTTCCTCAAACAAACAGCTCCCGCGCCGCCAGCAAGCCATAGCAGCCTACGAATGCGGAGAAGCGCTGAAAGCTGAAGGAAAAGAACAGGATGCCTTGAAATACCTGTCTGATTCATTCTATCACACCCGGAACAAGTCCCTGGCGACAAAGAGCGCAAGTAGTATTAAAGCAATCATGGATAGCAAAGCAGGCCGGGAGATGGAAACGAATTCCCTGCGCATCCAGGTCGAAACGTTCTTGTCAAGTTCGGGCGGGAGAGGTTTAATGCCTGCCCCCGCCCCCGGCATGGCGCCAACAAAAATGATCGGTGAGCTTATAGTTTCTTTTTATCGGGTGGCAATAAGTCCAGCGCTGGGGCAGCGCTGTTCATTATATCCAAGCTGTTCGGAATACTTTCTGAGGGCAAGCCGAAAACACGGCCTGCTTGGTTTCCCAATACAGGCAGACCGTTTCGTACGGGAACCCGGAGTTGTTCAGAGCAAAAAAAAGCCGGTTGTCCATGGAAACATCATTAAGTATGCCGATCCCCTTTCGGACCACGACTTCTGGCTTCGCAGCAACAAGAGTGAGGAAACGCCATGAGGTTGCTTTTCATCGTATCAATTCTTGCAATGATCAACCTGGCAAATTGCCCGGCACAGACTCACTGCCATGCAGCAAAGATTGCCCTGGAACTTGCGGAAGAAGGAGACCACCTGCTGTCCGCCGTGGAATACCGTCGCATGGCAATGGATTCTTCTGACAATGGCGCCGCCGCAGGATATTACTGGGCTGCGGCATACGAATACTGGCTTGCCGGCAACCATTCAAGACAGGTAAAAGACATGCTCGAAAGAGCAGAACACTTGTCCCCCGCCCTCTTCGAGGAAGCCATGCTGCTTACGGCCCGCCAGGCAATCGATTCGGATAACCTCGCAGAAGCAGCTTTCTATCTTGAGGCTGTGGTTGAATCTATCCCGGAAAAACCCGAAACCGATTATGCTGTGCAGCTTAAAAACTTTGCATCCCTCCGGCTGGCCGAAGTACATTTTTCCGAAAGCAGAAGCCCGAAAACCGAAGAAATTATAGGCCAATTACCGCCAAAGATAAAGGAAAAGCCCCTGGCCGCAGTTCGTTCCTACAGGAGAAGAAATGACAAGAGCCCTGTTCTTGGCGGGATACTCGGACTGGTGCCAGGCCTTGGATATGCCTATTCAAAGGAATACGGCAATGCTTTGCGCTCTCTGATTCTTAACGGACTGTTTATCTTCGCCATGTCCGATACTGCGGCAAATGACCAATGGGGCGCGTTCACCGCGCTGAGTTTCTTTGAGATAACGTGGTATACCGGAAGCATATACGGAGGAATTGACGCCGCACACAGATATAACAGAAGCCGTTTCCATGAATGCTTGGAGGACATACGCTCAGAAGGCAGCTTCTCTCTGGACAGAAGGCTGATCCCTGTGATCAGACTTAACATACAGTTCGGGAGAGAGTGATAACAGGGCCTGCAACCCTTCGCACATCGTTACCTACTGACATCGTCACGCTTTTCTTGGAGGTCGTTAATAATGGCAAGCTCCATGGACAGTCCACCAACCGGCAGCCACACAGGTATCGGCTAACCCGCATATCCCACACTTTTTCGAGCAGAAACGGTTCAGAGTGCCGTTAACCCGCATATCTCACAGGATTTCGTAGCGAGGGCGTGCAGAGTGCTGCTGCGGGGGTGCGAATTGGTGAAACGCCGGAGCAGCCGTATAGACATACTGCAATCTGGCGTTTTGTCAATTCGTGCCGTCACAGTCGTGCTATCCGCTCTCGCAGTAGGAATTCTGTGAGATATGCGGGTTAAACAATGTTGATTTAAAAAAAATCCACTTTTGTATTGCTTTCCGGATAATGTTCAGGCACAAATACGCAACTTTAGTGATAAAAGCATTGCATAATGCAAGAGACAGGAGGAAATATGGACGCGGAATACACAGGCTTACTTAAGAGTAAAATGAGCAGCGAAAGCTATAGCAAGCTAGCCGAACTGGAAAACGAGAAGCTTTTCAATTTCGTGGGTCAGTGGATCAAACTGTGTCGACCTGACTCGGTTTACGTATGCAACGACAGCGACGAGGACGCGGAATACGTCCGCAGGAAATGCCTCGAAAACGGTGAAGAGAAGCCCCTCGACAGGCCCGGGCAGACAATTCACTACGACGGATACGGCGATCAGGCCAGGGACAAGGCAAACACCAGGTTTATGGTAAGTTCCGATCACATCGCACAGATGGGGAACCTTAACTGCATCGAATACGAAGAAGGCATGAACGAAGTCAACAGCATAATGGACGGCATTATGGAAGGCAAAGAAGCAATCGTGAAGCTCTTCTGCGAATGCCCGACTATGAGCCCCTTTTCCATAGGTTGCGCTCAGATCACCGATTCCTTCTATGTCGCACATTCAGAAGACATTCTGTATCGCCGTGGTTACGAACACTTTCGGAACATGAAGCCCGAAGAAAAGGACGATTTCTTCCGCTTCTGCCACAGCGCAGGCGAACTCGATGAGCGTGGCTGCACAGTAAATCTGGATAAACGGAGAATATATCAGGATCTGGAAACTCTCAGCGTGTACTCAATGAACGACCAGTACGCGGGAAACTCCGTTGGCCTCAAAAAACATTCCATGAGACTGGCCATAAAGAAATCATCGGCAGAAGGATGGCTTTGCGAGCATATGTTTATAATGGCTTGCCACGACAAGAAGAAGGATCGCTCGACCTACTTTTGCGGAGCTTATCCTTCCGCCTGCGGCAAAACTGCCACAGCTATGCTGCCCGGGGAAAAAATCGTCGGCGACGACATAGCTTACTTTAAAAACATAGACGGCAAGTTCCGGGCTGCCAACGTGGAAAGAGGAATCTTCGGTATTATCCGTGACGTAAATCCGAAAGACGATCCGGTCATTTTCGACACCCTTATGCAGCCTCAGGAAACCATCTTTTCCAACGTGCTGACCGGTCCGGACAATAAGCCGTACTGGCTGGGCATGGGCATGGACACACCAAAAGAAGGCAAAAATCACTCCGGCCCGGGATGGTACAAAGGCAAAAAAGATGCCGAAGGCAAAGAGATACCCCTGGCTCACCCCAATGCCCGCTACACCATCCGCATGGAGTATCTTGACAATCTCGACCCGGCCTGGGACGACAAGCAGGGCGTCGAGGTTGGCGGCGTGATATACGGAGGAAGGGACAGCGACACCTCGGTTCCGGTTGAAGAGTCACCGGACTGGGAAGACGGTATAATCCTGAAAGCCCTGACGCTGGAGTCGGAAACAACGTCAGCCACCCTTGGTAAAGAAGGGGTCAGAGTCCCCCAGCCCATGGCCAATCTGGACTTCATCAGTTATCCTATCGGCCAGTACATCCAGAATAACGTCGACTTCGTTAAGGGAATGACAAGCGTTCCGCGTGTCTACTCCATGAATTACTTCCTGCTCGATGAAAAGGCGGAATTCTGCACAAGCAAGCTGGCCAAAAAGGTCTGGCTGCACTGGGCTGACAAACGAGTCAACAATGAAGTGGAGGTCCTGGAAACGCCTACAGGGTTGATTCCGCTTTACGAGGATCTGGCCCCGCTGTTTAAAGAGCTGCTAAACGAAGACTATGATCGCGGGGACTACGATTACCAGTTCTCTTTCCGCTGCAAACCCTGGCTTGCAAAACTGGAAAGAGCAGATGCATACTTCAAAAACAATGTACCCGACTGCCCTGAATTTGTTTACCAGCGATGGAATGAGACCGCGGAAAAAATACGGCAAGCAGCAGACAAGTTCGGCCCGATCATACCTCCGGGACGGTACAGTTCCTGAAGTCGGTCCCGGAAAGCGAAAACTCTGGCTGGACATCCTCCGCGCAACCGCGTGTTTCGCGGTGGTACTGTACCATGTAGCTGCTCCAATTCTGAGCGAAACCGGGACGCCGTGCGGTCCGCTGTGGTGGACAGCCAACCTTGCTGCCGCAGCGGCATCGCTCTGCGTTCCGCTGTTCGTAGTGGTAATAGGCGTCTACATTTCAACGTATAAGCAGGTCGGGTAAGTGTATTCGAGCAAGAGGAGCTGTTAAGTGTACGGATTCAGACACTTACCCGACACACTTAACCTTTCTCTTCTGTCTCGCTTATCTATCAGAAGACACCTGTGACAACACACCTCCGTGAAAAACCAACATTCCGCCATCTCTCGTCCCCGGGACGGCGCAGAGCACCGTCCTACGCAGACGGACCTGCCTGAGGCACGGCAGGCTGCGCAGGTGCATGCTCAACAGCAAGCAACCGAATCAATTGCTCAGCGCCATATTGTGGGCTAGCTACTGCGGAAAACTCAACTTGTCCGCCTTTTTTGATTCTGCGGGCAGCCTGCCTTTATATAAACACTGAAACCTGCAAATTCTTTGTTGTCTCAAAGTGTTCCGACCATTAACCTGTTCTGAAAGATTTTCGGCATAGAGCACTCTGCTACCTTGATGCCATGCCGTTGAGAGAGACTGACAGAAAAAGCTGTAAAAGGAGAAAGACAGTGATGAATATTAAACCGTATGAAAGCTGCAAATACGACGAAATATCTCTAGGGGAGGTCATGCTTCGCCTCGATCCGGGAGACCTGCCTACCGCCAGGAGCCGAAACGCAAGATTGTGGCACGGTGGTGGAGAAACAAACGTAGCCGAAGGCCTCAGTTACTGCTTCGGACTGCGAACAGCCGTAGTTACAGCGCTGGTGGACGACGGAGTGGGACGAAATATCGAAAACCAGATCCGGGAATCAGGTGTGGACGCGTCAAATATCGTCTGGTTCTCCACTGATGGAAAAGGTCGATTCGCCACAGACAAAAAAGGAACCCTGCACAACGGGATAAATTTTACATGGACAGGCAAAGGGGTCCTGCCGTCTGTAACTGAGTATTACAGAGCTCATACAGCCATACGCGAACTTAAACCGGGCGACGTTGACTGGAAATCGCTCTTCAGTGAAGGTGTAAGATGGTTCCATACTGGCGGCATCTATGCTCTCATTTCTCCCACTTCCGGGGAAGTAGCCCTGGAAGCCATGCAAGCAGCCGGCGAAGCCGGGACATATCGGTCCTTCGACCTCAATTACCGCTCTAAAGTGGAGCCTGACAAAGAAAAGGCGAGGAAACAAAACCGTGAAATAGTGGCACACACTGATTTCCTTGTAGGCAACCAGAGCGACTTCAGTGACGCACTTGGGGAAAGCTCACGCGAGGTAGATAAAAACGAGTCCTTTGATGTCTGGCTCGAGGCCTACTCGGAAATGCTCCGCAATGTGGCGGCCAAGTATTCCAATCTTAAACTGATAGGCACCCAGCTTAGAGCCGCGCTCAGCGCCGACCGAATCAACTGGGGCGCCGTCCTTTATGACGTGGAAAATGATAAGTTGCATCTTGCCACAACGCGCAATAGTGTGGAGATCGTGGACAGAACAGGCGGGGGAGACTCCTTCATGTCCGGAGTTGCCGCTGCTCTGCTGAAGGGCAAAGATGTTGCTGAAGCAGTGCAGTGGGGCGCGGCACACGGCATCTGTGTGCAGGCAACCCCGGGGGACGTCACAATGGTTAAACAAGCCGAAGTGGAAAAAGAAGTTAAACGGGCTGCCGGCGGCGGCGGCGTCAGCGCCCTGAGGTAGCTCAAGGGCATTTTGATAAACTATCCAAAAGAAGGAATCCTTAAATGGACAACAATAAAACGCGACGCGCCGAAGTAGATGCGGCGCTCAGAAAAAGCGGTATTGCAGTGGTCATGAACAAGAGCCACGTAAAAACTCCGGAACATATCGTCACTACAATGACCGAGGTCTACAACGCCGGATATGTGGCAGAACTAACCTTTAGAATCGAAGAAGGACTGCTCCGGGAAGCAATGCAGGAACTGGTGAGAAAACGGAAACAAAGTCCAGCGGACAATCCCTTCGTGCTGGGAGTCGGCAGCGTCATTAATCCGGCCGAGTTGGATTCGGCAATCGAAATGGGCTTCGATATGATAGTGGCCCCGGCTAATGTGATGGGCGGACACGGCGAAGGAAAGGACTTCGTTCGAATAGCCCACGAAGCAGACGTTTTTACCGCTCCGGCAATATTCACACCAACCGAATTCCAGTATTTCGTGGAACGAGACGATGGTCTGGAACCTGATGCTGTAAAAATATTCCCCGCTCGTTCACATGGACCTAAGGGATTGTCTGATCTCCTTGCCCCTTACGTGCGGGAAAGACATAACAATAGAATCATTATGCCCACCGGCGCAGTTAATTATGAAACCGGGCCGCAGTACATTGAGGCCATATCAAAACGAGGATATACCCCGGTATTAGGCATGTCGGCCCCCCTGAAGATGGTGATCGACAAGAACGCGTCCGGGAATATTGATGTAATTAAAGAATCTTTAAATCACTTCAAAGCGGAATTTGAGAAGGCTTTAAAAAAATAGGGAGGCACAAATGACAAACGAAACACAGGACAAATTCAGTGTAGAAGGAATGGTAGTGGCTGTAACCGGAGCCGCTGGCGTCATATTCGGCACAGTCTCGCAGATGCTCGCAGCAAGAGGGGCAAAAGTAGCCCTTCTTGATATTCAGGAAGAAAAAGTCAAAGAACTTGCAGATAAGATCACTTCGGAAGGCGGACAGGCGATCGGGCTGAAATGCAATGTTATGGAGCCTGGCAGCATTCAAAATACGTTGGATTCCATAATTGATAAATTCGGCAAGTGTAACGCGTTGATCAACGGAGCCGGCGGAAATCGCAAAGGCGCGTGTGTGCCACCCGACGGGAAGTTTACAGAACTGTCCCTTGACGAACTGGACAAAGTCTTCGCGTTGAACTATAAAGGAACATTCATGCCGACTCAGACTTTCTGCAGGTATTTTGCCGAACAGGGAAGAGGCGTTATAATCAATACCTCTTCCATGAGCGCTATCGCGCCCCTGACAAACGTGCCGGGATATTCAAACGCAAAGGCAGCAGTCACAAATTTGACTAAATGGCTGTCTGTTCAAGTAAAAGTCGATTTTCCCGATGCGTCAATAAGAGTTAACGAAATAGCTCCGGGTTTCCTGGATACCACGCAGAATCATCAACTCCTCTTTGAGGAAGATGACAAAACGCTTACCGCGCGCGGAAAATCAATCATCTCCCATACCCCGATGAACAGATTTGGCGATCCGGAAGAGTTGCTGGGCCCGATAGTACTGCTTTTATCTAAGGCAGGTAGCTTTATCCACGGGGTTACTCTCTGTGTAGACGGCGGTTTTGACGCCTATTCCGGAGTCGGCCCACTCGACGAAAAAGCATGATCCTTTCGTAAGAAAGGAAGGAACATACTCCAGACAAAGAACAGCCCATCAGCAAATACCCTGGCAAGCGAAGGAGCGGAGCTGTTCTGCAGGCCTAGTATGTCCAGGGGTTAAGGGGGACATACTCCAGACAAAGAACAGCCCCGCTCCGGAGCGAAATGGCACCCCCAACGGGAGTCGAACCCGTGTTACCGGGATGAGAACCCGGCGTCCTAGGCCACTAGACGATGGGGGCACAAGAACAAGTGCGTCTATTTACCCCAATCGGCGCTTGTTGTCAATAACAACAACTTCACAAATTTCAGGCTGCGAAGTGTAACCTAAAATGCCCGCATATATATAAGATAGAGCATTCCATGTTTGGTTCGCTACCTTAACCCGCATATCTCACAACATTCCTGCTGCGAGCACGGATAGCGCCACTGAGACGGCATGAAACAGAGAGAGGTTAGCAGGAAAGCTCAAGCACTGGACAAGAGAAGAACGCTTCGAGGGCACATGTAAGATTATGCAGTTGACAGAAATGCCACTTCACTCACATTATTAATATATTGCTGACAAGTCAGCAATTCTCCTTTTGGGTGTCCCTCTCCTGCCACGCAAGGCGGTAGGGCCCCCGGGCCATAATGAGAATTGCTGCTGAAAAGCGCGGCCATACGCAACAGAAAGGAACACGATGAACGTCCCCTTACTTGATCTTAAGCCACAGTATATGGCTATAAAAGACGAACTCTATAAAGCTGTGGCGGAAGTCATGGAGTCCCAGCGATTCATAATGGGGCCGAAAGTTGAAGAGTGTGAAAAGTCCATCGCAGATTATTCCGGCTGCCGTTACGGGATAGGCGTTTCCTCTGGAACAGATGCACTGCTTATCTCCCTGATGGCCGAAAACATCGGTCCGGGGGACGATGTGCTGACAACTGCGTACAGCTTTTTTGCTACTGCCGGCTGTATCTCGCGAACCGGCGCGCGACCGTTGTTCGTGGATATAGATCCCGAAACTTACAACATTGATCCATCGCTTCTTGCAAAGGCTGTTACGTCGAACACCAAAGCAATTATCCCCGTGCATCTGTACGGTCAGATGGCGGATATGGACCCGATCATGGATTTTGCCGGAAAATACGGCTTGGCCGTCATTGAAGACGCGGCACAGGCCATAGGCGCCGAATACAAAGGTAAAAGAGCCGGAGCATCAGGTCATTACGGATGCTTTTCGTTTTTCCCTTCAAAAAACCTCGGCGCCTTGGGAGACGGCGGGATGGTGGTGACAAACAGCGAAGCCAGGGCCGACAGACTGCGCGCTATGCGTAATCACGGAACAAAAACAAAATACTACCATGAAATGATCGGTGGAAACTTCCGACTCGACGCTATTCAGGCCGCGCTTGTTAATGTAAAACTCGCTTATCTGGATTCATGGACTGAGCAACGCCAGTCCAATGCCGAAAAATATGATTGTCTGTTGACGGAAGCCGGCCTCGTAGATTCAGGAAGTATAAAACTGCCTGCCCGCATCCACGACCGGCATATATTCAACCAGTATATCATCAGGGCCGCACAAAGAGACCACCTCCAGAAGTTTCTTGCAGAAAAAGATATAGGCACAGCAGTGTATTATCCCCTACCCTTTCATATGCAGAAATGTTTCCAGGAGCTCGGTTACAAATCGGGAGATTTTCCCCAGAGCGAAAAGGCTGCACGCGAAACCCTCGCACTGCCGATCTTCCCCGAGCTATCGGACGACCAGATAACATACGTGGCAAACTCCATAACAAAGTTCTACAGCAGATGAGATTTCAATGCCTTGTAGTCGGCCGATTCTTCGCCCCTGATTGTTGACGGGCGTCTTGTGCTGCGGTACAATAGAAATGGTTGAGAGGATTTGCTGTAGTTGAGCATAGCAAGACTTCTCAATTCTGCTCTTTTAGCGGCAGTGATATCCGGGCAACACATTAACTATTATTGTGAACAGGAAATCATAAAAGCTATACCTTGCACAGAATAAGGCGCCCGAAAGAACAGGTATTATGAAAAATCTACAGTCAATATTTTCACCAAACACAATCAATCTTCTGAGATTATACAATCCCACCGGATTGATAAAATTGAAGAAAAGACCAATTTTGCTCTTTTTTGTTCTTGTTTTCGTGACATTCGGTTCCACGCTGACTTCGCAAGCCTGCACTACCCCAGTGTGGCGCTATGCGCTGGAGCGATGGTGGCCGGACCCCTTTTACATTGATGTGCATCGCCCTGATGAGCTGACAACCAATCAGCAGCAAGCCATTGATCTGCTGGAATCTTCTCACGCGCAGGAGAATACTTTCGCCAACATAGTCGTCGACATCATTGAAGATTCATCCCTGGACACCCCTGTTTTGACGGTGGAGTATCCCGGAAAACTGGGAATGGAAATGGACAAGCCATTCTGGAAAACCGACCTGACTCTTGAATCGGCCACAAACGTTTTGAATTCGCCTTTTCGGAAACGGCTCGCCACGGAACTGGCCAGCGGAGAGAAAGTTGTATGGTTTGTTCTTGAAAGCTCTAACACAGAAACAAACGAAGCTGTGATGAACCTGCTTGAAACACAGCTTGAAAAAGCGGAAAAGGAATACGAAGAATACCGCCTACATGCCAATCGCATGGCAACGTCGGCATATGACAAGGCATATACATTGCCACAACTGAATATCCTGTTGCTCTCTCTTGACCGCAGCAACAAAGAAGAGAAATTTTTTATTGAATCGTTGCTTCATCTTTATCCCGACCTGAAATCCTTGCACAAACCCATGATATTTGTGGTTTACGGCAAAGGACGCTGCCTTCCTCCGATTGTAGGCGACGAGATCACTGTCGAAAACATTAACTATTATTTTCAATTCATCTCAGGACCTTGCTCATGCATCATAAAAGGCGATAATCCCGGGTTTGATCTTTTACTGAAATACGATTGGGACAAAGCCGATTTCAATAAAGAAGAATATGCAGATGAGACACCTCCGGAACTCACCGGTGTGATGGGTTCTGAAACGGGTTCATATAATGCAGAAATAGAGAAAAAAGCGGATGATGCCGGTGCAGAAGATCAGGACACGACACAACAGGTTGACACGAAAACTGAATCACCCCTCAGCCCGGCATTGACAGCAATGTTAATCGGGCTTGCAGCAGTTCTTGCAATAGCGTTATTCGGAAGCGCCCTGCTGGCAAAAAAAGGCAGGAAATAGAAAGTATGCGATTGAGAAATCTCATATGCAGTGAAATTTTGCGGCACAAAAAAAACTTTGCCGCAGGAGTGCTGGCTATAGCTGTTGCCACAGGCGCGCTTACTGCCGCTGTCTGCTCTCTGCAAGCGCATGACAGTAAGACAACGACCATTTTGCAGCAGGAAGCGAAAGAGACGCAGAAAGAAATGTCGCAAATGGCTGAGGATATAGAAGAAGCCATGGAAACGCTCGGGTTCAATATGATAATCCTGCCGGAAGAACAGGAGACAGCCAACTGGCATTCAGAAAGTTATGCGGAAAAGACCATGCCGGAGGAATATGCCCGTAGGTTATCCAATGCAAGCTTGCCTGCTATCGGCAATATCCTAGCCGTGCTCCGCAAAAAAATTGAATGGCCGGAAACAAACTGGTCCATAATACTGGCAGGCAAAGGGGCCGTAAACGAGACTTCGCCGATTAAAAGCGGACAGGCGCAACTGGGGTACGAAATCTGTAGAGGATTAAAGCTGAAACCAGGCGATACCATACAGATTAAAGGTAAAGACTTCAAAGTTACCGCCTGTCTGAGAGCGGAAGGAAACAAGGATGATGTTACCATCTGGATGAACCTGAATGATGCACAGGCCATTACGGGCAATGCCGGCCTGATAAATGAAATACATATTAAAGAATACCGGGGGCAATGGCAGGCACTGGCCGACGCCAGAAGCTCCATTCTTGAAATTTTGCCCGACACTAAAATAATCGAGAAAAATTTTGCAGCGTCGGCAAAAATAATGGCCTTCGAAAAAGCAAAAGAACGTCGACTGGCCGCTCTCGAAAGCGATCGGCGCCACAGCGCTGCAGCCAGGGCCAGGCTTAAAAAATTCTCAACCTTGATAACATCCGGTGCAATGTTGATTTGTATCGTCTGGATAGCGACACTTGCGTCACAAAATATAAATGAACGCCTGAACGAGCTTGCTGTTTTACGTTCTGTTGGTGTGGGCGCCAGACAGATAATCACATTATTTACCGGGCGCCTGCTGATCCTGTCATTAACCGGCGCTGTTACAGGGTATCTAGGCGGCAGTCTGGCAGCTTCCGGTAGCTGGCCAGCCAGACCACCTGTCCTGATTCTGGCAATTTCAACATCGGTGTTTTTGACTTTTATATCAGCTTACCTGCCGGTATTAAAGGCCGTGAAACGAGACCCTGCTTCAATCTTTCAGGAGGCACAATGAACCTTTTAAGTATTTTACTGCACGAAATACGCCACAGAAGAAGGAATTTTCTGTGGGGAGTAATTGCTGTTGCAACGGCAATCGGAGTTATTAACGGCTCCCGAATAGTCCTGGAAACAAACCTTATTGTTGAAGAGGACGCAATAAAAAATAAAATTGCCGAAACCAAAAAAGAGATGCATACCCTTTGGGATGACATGCGCAGGGCAACTCTCAACCTCAGTTTCAATCTGCTGATTCTTCCTGAGGACACCGATCTCAAGGAATGGCACCTCCGAGGAGAGTCAAATCACTACATGCCGGAAGATTATGCGCACAAGATCGCAAACTCGGATATTGTTATGGTGCGCCACCTGTTGCCCGTACTCCAGGAAAGAGTCCTCTGGCCGGAAACAGGTCGAACCATAATACTCGTTGGCAGCAAAGGAGAAGTGCCCCATCAGCATAAATCGCCGCGCGCACCGCTTCAGCAGGCCGTGCCCCCCGGTTCTATTGTGCTGGGCAACGAGCTTCAAAAAATCAGCGGCGCCAGTGAGGGCAACGTGATTAAACTTATGGACAAATCATTCACTATCCACAAGATTCATGAAAAACGCGGCACACGTGACGATATAACCGCATGGATTCCACTGGAAACTGCCCAGGAATTGCTTGATAAAGAAGGTCTTGTAAACGCCATTATGGCGCTGGAATGCGTCTGCGCCGGAGCTGTAGAACTTCAACAGCTCATGGATAAACTGAAGGAATTGCTGCCCGACATCCAAGTTCGAGAACATGGCTCAAAAGTGATCGCGCGGGCTGAGACCAGGGCGCGAGCCAGCGCGGAGGCAAAAGCAACCATAGAACGCGAAAAGCAGCATCGCGCTGAACTCAGGCGCGAACGAGAAAGGTTTATGGCTATACTTGTGCCTGTTGTTATGCTCACCACAGCGGTATGGATCGGCTTGATCGGGTATGCAAATATTAAGAAACGGATAACCGAAGTCGCTGTTTTACGCGCAGTAGGCGTCAGATGTATCAAGATACTGTTTCTATTTCTTTTTAGATCATGCCTTTTCGGCCTCGCGGGAGGACTGGTAGGCTATCTGGCCGGGACATGGACTGGCACAGTGGCAGGAATGACTCTTACAGGAAATCCTGACTTGCTCTCGCCGTTGACAACCTGGCTTTCCTGGGCCGGACTTGTCGGCTCCATGTTGGCCGCAGCAATTCTGGCAGTTCTAGCAGGCTGGATTCCAGCTTTTTGGGCAACCAGGATAGATCCCGCTGAAATCCTATGGGAGGAATAGAAAATGGAAGGCAGCACACAACAACTCAAAATTGTAAATGTAAATAAAACTTTCAGAGGGCCTCAAGGCGAAGTAAGAGCTGTTGAAGATGCCTCTCTTGATCTTAACTCTGGCGAGATCAAAATGGTGTATGGCCCCAGCGGATGCGGCAAAACAACACTGCTGCTAATGGCCGGAGGACTCCTCCGACCAGATTCAGGAAAAATAATTGTCGCAGATAAAAATGTCTACGAATTGAATGCTGAACAGCGCAACCTGGCTCGCGCAAAAAACATCGGATTTGTTTTTCAGCAATTCCACCTGATCCCCTATTTGACTGTGCTGCAGAATATAATGCTTCCGTCAATAGCATTGTCCTGCCCGGAACCTGCATCCAGGGCGAAATCATTGGTTTCACAGTTCAACCTGAATCATCGCAGTCTTCACTATCCTTCTCAACTCAGCACCGGTGAACGCCAACGCGTAGCGCTTGCGCGAGCTCTTTTCCATAACCCCGAACTCATCCTCGCTGACGAGCCAACCGGCAACCTTGATGAGGATAATGCTAAACAGGTGCTCAAATATCTAAGAGATTTTGCAGAAAAAGGCGGATCCGTCCTCCTCGTCACACACGACAACAGCGCCCGAAAATACGCCACCGCCGAAATCGCCATGAAACAGGGAAAACTGGATAAAAAATAGCTGGTCGTGGTTGTATAACCGATTTCACCCCGCACTGACGGCGCTCGGAATGGTTTCAGCTCGAAAAAGTGTAAGATATGCATGGCTAACCCCACGATATCTCGCAGAATTCCTGCTACGAGATCGGACACCGCTGCTGCAACGGCGCAAATTTGCAAAACGCCAGATTGTAGTATGTCTATACGGCTTCTCTGGCGTTTGTCATGAATAGATAATAAGTTGATTAATAAATAAGCTTAATATAGTCTATATTTTTTCCAATCAAAAAAAGTCAAAAACTATGCTTATACACCCGGATATCAATTGGACAAACCTCACGCCCGAACCAGGACACTTTCTGTTTGGATACTATGATCGCTGCCCCTGGAACGCGGATTCCACTCTACACCTGGCGCTAAAGGTACCGCAGCAGGAGCGACTGCCAGCGCCGGGAGAAAAAGCAACAGTCGGCTACGTAGACCGCAGAGAGCGAAAATTTACGCGAGTGGCCGACACCTATGCGTGGTGCCATCAGCAAGGGGCCATGACACTTTGGTTGAAGCATGAACCCGACACGTTCATTTATAACGATTTCATTGAAAAGGCAGGAAACTGGAAACCCATATGCCGCAAGCATACTGTCGGGAAAGGAGCAACCGGCAGGTACGAGTTTCCCGTCTACACACTCTCCGCGGACGGCCGCTGGGGTGGCACACTGAATTTCAATCGCATTCCGCGCAGGGGCTATACTTATGCGCTTGCCCCGGCGCCCGAAGAACACCCTGAGCCAGATATAGACAACGACGGGCTTTTTGTAGTCAACATGCATACAGGCAAAAAAAATCTGGTCGCATCGTACCGCGATTTCATCAATGCACATCCGTTTCCCTACGATATCAAAGGCCAATACCTCTGGCTCAACCACATCATTTTCAACCGTGATTCCAGCCGACTAATGGTTCTTTTACGCCAGTGCAAAAATACAAATCACGAATGGCCATGGAAGACCCATCTCTTCTCCGTAGGAGTCGACGGCAGCGGACTCACATGCAGCCTTCCGGATATTTTCTGGGCCGGAGGCAAGATTTCCCACCAGATATGGGGCCGCACCCCGGCCGAGATAGTAGTTGACGCAAACTGGTGTGGTCGAGGGCACGAATACGTGGCTATACAGGAACTCCCCACTCCGTTCCAGGCGCAACGGATATCCGAGGGTATGGGCCCCCAGGGCCACCTGAGTTTCTCTCCTGACTACAAATGGATCGCCGCGGACACGTATCCGGACAAGGAAAACAGTATGCAGACCCTGGCACTGGTAAACGTATCCACTGGTAAACTAACCGAAATCGGGCGTTTCGCACACAAGGAACAGACCGCCATAGAGGACGTGCGCTGCGACCTGCATCCGCGCTGGTCACATGACGGGCGATTCCTGACGGTAGACACCATACATAATGGAGACCGGAAGATATACCAGTGCGATGTGGACGAGATTAAGTCCGAAATATTCTCGTCTTATCCAGCAAGATAGCCTCAGGATCGCATTTTTCTGTCCGGAGAGGAAAAGGGAAAATCATGAACGCTAAAAGAAAACAAATCTTCGATTGGTATTTCAAATCAAACCTTCTGGTTAGAATTCTGATCGGCTTGATTTCAGGCGCTCTTGTCGGAATTGTCGCGGGAGAATCAATCTTGTGGGTCGCGCCACTGGGCGATATCTTCGTTCGCCTGCTTAAGATGATCGTAATGCCGGTTATCTTTACCACACTGGTTGTAGGGGCGGCGAGCATAAGTCCGGCGGAACTGGGAAGAGTCGGTATTAAAATCGTGCTCTTCTATATGCTGACGTCTGCCCTGGCAATTACAATTGGACTTATAATGGCCAATATTTTCAAACCGGGCCTGGGCCTCGAGCTTACGTCAGTCAGCGGTGCAGCCGGTAAAAGCGTTGACACTCCGGCATTGAAGGACACCCTGACAAATATTATACCGACCAATCCGTTTCAGGCAATTGTCAACGGTAATGTGCTGCCGACCATTTTCTTTGCCATAGTTTTTGGTATCAGCCTGAGCTACCTCAAGATCAGCAGTGATCAACGTATCAAAACCGCAGGGGATGTACTGTACAAACTTTTTGACGGTGCAGCAGAGGTTATGTTCATTCTAGTACGCGGCGTACTGCAGTATGCTCCGATCGGTGTGTTCGCATTGCTGGCTGTTGTGTTTGCACAGCAGGGCGCAAAAGCCGCCGGCCCGTTAGCAATAGTAACCGTGGGAGTGTATCTCGGGCTGTTTGCACATATACTTCTGGTTTATGGCGGACTACTTGTCCTCAACAAGCTGAGCCTCTGGTCGTTCCTGTTCAAAGGAAAAGAGGCCGCTGTTACCGCATTTGTAACCCGCAGCAGCAGCGGTACCCTGCCGGTAAGCATGCGCGCAGCCCGCGAAAACATGGGTGTTTCAAAGAATGTGTACTCCTTTACTCTACCCCTGGGCGCAACCATCAACATGGATGGTACTGCCATCTATCAGGCTGTATGTGCCATGTTCATCGGTTTTGCCATCGGCCTGCCACTTAACTTTGGCCAGCAGATTACTATTATCATTACCGCCGTGCTGGCATCCATCGGAACCGCAGGGGTACCCGGAGCCGGTGCAATCATGCTGATGATGGTCCTCCAATCTATCGGTCTGCCCGTTGAACAAGGCTCGGCGGTTGCCGCAGCCTATGCGATGGTTCTCGGAATCGACGCGATCCTCGACATGGGCCGTACCGGAATCAACGTACTCGGTGATATGACCGGTACCGTCCTGGTCGCCAAGAGTGAAAACGAGTTGGACATCTCTAAGTGGACCCGACGAGCGTAACATCGAAAACCTGTAAAACCAGCCAAAACATGAATGACGGCCATCCGCAAACCGTCACACAGCATTATTGACTCATCAACTCAAAGAATCCACGATTGACGCGCTGGTCAAAGCCTGTCCGAAAAAGTGTGCCAAACAGACCATTGCAAGGCCGCATGTTTTCTTAGCCGTACTCTTGCACCCATATCTCCTTTATCTGTCTTGGATATTCTTACGCGACTCGCTTATCTATCAGGACAGACCTGTTAGCCCGCATATCTCACAGAATTCCTGCTGCGAGCGCGGATAGCGTCACTGCAACGGCACGAATTGACAAAATGCCAGATTACAGTATGTCTATACGGCTGCTCCGGCGTTTCACTAATTCGCACCCCCGCAGCAGCGCTTTCCACGCTCTTCCGCCGGATGGCGGACAGGCTACTACGAAATCCTGTGAGATATGCGGGTTAGAACACACTTTCGTGAAGAACCAACATTTGAGAGAACGGAAGATTCGCGTCTACGCGTACGTGTTTCTTCGGCTTTGCCCGTCTTCTTGCCCTCGGACCCTTTTCGGATGGGGCCTGGTCAGCTCCACTGGAATAGATTGACTATGCACACTCTCTTCCAGGACCATCAGCAAAATCCAGGCACATTCTGCGACATAAGGAGTTGCCGGACTATCCAGGCAAATTTGATAATCAGATCGGTCGAATGACGGGATGCTCCTTGAATTTCCCGGATCCGCATGTCATACTTGAATCATAAAATCATTCAATTTTGATAAGTTTATGAAATGTAACAGCAACCAGCCGGACTCACCTGGAGCAGAACAGTCGGTTATGTGCAGCGTTGCTCAGAGAGAAGGACAGAGACGATGAATAAACCTAACATTCTTTACATCCACTCGCATGACACGGGACGATACATCCAGCCACATGGCCATTCCGTTGCTACCCCTTGCATTCAGAAACTGGCCGAAGAAGGAATCCTCTTCCGCCAGAATTTCTGCGTCAACCCAACTTGTAGCCCAAGCCGGGCGGCTTTGCTGACTGGATGCTATCCGCACGAAAACGGTATGATCGGTCTGGCACATCGTGGTTTTGGGCTCAACGACTATCGGCAGCACATTATCCACAGTCTTCGACATGCCGGGTATGTGTCCGCCCTATCCGGAATCCAGCATATTGCCCATGGCGAAAACGCTCATGAAATTATCGGCTATGACCATTGCCTGACATCAAACCGCGCGGAGGCTCATACCAAAGCAATCGAGTTTCTCGACAACGTCCCGACCAAGCCCTTCTTTCTTTCCGTAGGCTTTTTAGAAACACATCGGAAGTTTCCTCTTGAGCATCGACAAGACGATGCCCGTTATTGCATGCCTCCGGTGCCGTTGCCGGACACTCCGCAAACCCGTGAGGACATGGCCCGTTTCAAAGAAAGCGCCCGCATCTTCGACACCAAAGTCGGCATGGTTCTGGACGCACTGGCACGCAATGGCCTTTCAGAAACAACTCTTGTCATCTGCACAACAGATCATGGAATTGCCTTCCCTCGAATGAAATGTAATTTGGAGGACTCGGGAATTGGCACCATGCTTATAATGCGTGGCCCCGGCGGATTCCGCGGCGGGAAGGTGATAGACGCCATGACCAGTCATCTCGATGTCTTTCCAACGCTCTGCGATCTCTTGCACCTTGAACCACCTCAATGGTTACGGGGCACATCCCTCATGCCATTGATTCAAGGGGAGACCGATGAGGTTCACGACTCACTCTATTTCGAGGTGAATTACCACGCAGCCTATGAACCGATAAGGGCCGTACGAACGAAAAGGTGGAAGTACATCAGACGTTTCGACAAACGAAGTATACCCGTGCTTCCAAATTGCGATGACGGCGAAAGCAAGACACTCTGGCTTGACAATGGCTGGCGACAAAAACCAGTGCAGGAAGAATCGCTTTTTGACCTGATATTTGACCCGAATGAAATGAATAACCTTGCTCCAGAAACCACCAGCCAAACGGTACTGCAGGACATGCGGGACCGCCTGGCTGAATGGATGAAAACAACGGATGATCCTCTTTTGCGTGGCAACATCCCCTTGCCCAACGGGGCGGTTATCAACGATCCAGATCAATTATCGCCAAATGAGAAGCCGGAGATTACCGGCTAGAAAGAAATTCAGAGCAATGTTACGGATAGTGCATCGGCTAGGACGGACAGTGCGGCCACGGCGGAATAGCCCGGAACATATCGGCCATAAATGTCCTGAAAAAAGCTCACAATATGAACCTGCTATTCATTTTTGCAGCACATCGCTTTTCACACTGAAGAAGATACACGACCCTGGATTCACATGTTCTATCATTCCCTCGCGATTGCACACTGCTATTCCTTTTGCCAAGTGTCTGATAGCCTCAAACTCAAGCCTGTTCCGTTTCTGTTCCCGCTTTTTTCTTTCAAGGTTTCGGACCAAAAAAAACAGGTCGGCCCTGTTGAGAAGTTCAATAAGTCCAATCGCTATTTCCAAAGGGAAATCAGCATTCTTCAACGCACTTGAAATCTCGCTGAGCGCGCCGATTACATCGGTAGCGTTATCAGTCTTGGGCTGCCATTTTTTTTGATACCAGACATTGAAATGGAAGGAACTACATGGTAAACAACAGTGATATGAAAACAAAACCAAATGTAATCCTGATCAATTGCGATGACCTTGGCTATGGCGACCTGTCATGCTATGGCTCCACGCTGAATGATACGCCGCACCTTGACCGACTCGCCGCAGA